>JABMSA010000502.1 GCA_013202185.1 Planctomycetota bacterium | reverse complement strand
GGTGGTGGCGGCGGCGGGCGTGGTTGGCTTGTTGCCGCTTGCGCGGTCGGCAGCCCTAGTGGAACAGCTCCCGGCAAAACAGCAAGTGAACGACAACGACCGGCTGCCGCGCGGCGAACGCCACAGCCTTGGCCAACTGCTGGTGACGATCAACGGCAAGCAGGCGCCGCTCGCGCTCAAGTCGCACAGGGTCAAGGTCACCATACGCGACCAGATCGCCTACACCCTCATCGACGAAGAATTTGAAAACCACACACCTGACAGCCTCGAGGGCGCGTTCCTGTATCCCGTGCCGCCTGATGCGGCCGTGTGGCGGTTCGCCGTTTACAATCGCGGCTCCATTGGCGAGGGCAGGCTCGCGGGCGTTGCCGGGCAGGGCGATGCGTTGGCGGGCATGCTGCACCGGGGCAAGCCACCCACAACCACGCCACGGTTCAAGGCGCCGGTGCCGGCCATCGAGCCGCGCGCCCGGAAGCGGGTGATCATAGGCTACGCACAGGTGCTGCGGCGCCGGGCGGACACAATCCGCTACACGTGCCCGCTGAAAACGAACGCTGCCGTGGCCGACGTGCGCGTGGAGGTCGATGTTTATTCCACGCCGAGCATTGCCGACCTCAGCAGCCGCACGCCCGACTGCCTGATCGAGCGCATCGGCAATCGCGCATCGGCGCGGTTCTTCGCGAAAGATCATGTGTCCGAGCGCGACCTGGCGCTGTCGTACCGCGTCGGCGGGCCGGCCGCTGAGCTTTGCGTAGTGCCGCAGTGGCGCGAAAGGGACGGCGGCTATTTCCTTGCGTTTCTCTCTCCGCGCGCCCGTCCGGCCGAAACGGAAGCGAAGGGCAACGCGCCGCCGGCCAACGCGCTGCTGATGGTCGATTCGTCTGGGTCGATGTCGGACAATGAATTCGCGTGCGCCATGCGCGTCGTATCGGCCTATTTGGATTCCATGCACGAGGACTGCCGTTTCAACATATTGCTTTACGACGTCGAGCCCCGGCTCGTCTTCCCGGAATTCGTGGACAACTTCCCCGAGTTCCGCGAACTGGCGCTCGGCGAGCTGGCAAAGGTGCGGCCGCTTGGCGCCAGCGATCTCGGCAAGGCGATTGCGGCCGCCGCCGAAGCCATCCCCCCGGGAGCCGCGCACGTCGTTTACATCGGCGACGGCATTGCAACGATCGGTGAAACGGATCCGGCCAGGCTTCTGAAGGCGGCGGAGGCTGCGTTCGCGAAAAAGAATGTGACGGCGCTCGCGTTTGCGGTCATCGAAGGCGGGCAGAGGCTTGCCGCACCCGGGCGCGGCAACGCCTGGGAGCCGGATTTTGTCGAGGGCCTCGCCCGCCGCCCGGGCGGAGCAGCCAGGGTCGTATCGGCTGCCGGGCCCGTCGAGGAGATCGTCGCCGGGGCCGTCGAAGAAATCGCCGGCCCGATGATCACCGACCTCTCCCTGAGCATCGAAGGCGCCGACGTTCACGATCTGTACCCTGCAATGCTGCCGAATGTGCCGGCGGGCGGGCAGGTGATCGTCGCCGGCCGCTACAGGCAGCCCGGCAGGCGCACGGTAGTGGTGAAAGGTTCCTCAGCCGATGGGCCGTATCGCCGCGAGATCGTCCTCGACTTCCCAGCCCGCCAGGGAACCAACGAATTCGTGTTCGTGCCTCGGGTGTGGGCCCGCCGGCGGATGAACGATCTGCTGCGCCGCATCGCCGGGCCCTCGGGGCTTCCGATCGGCGATGACGATCTTGCCCGCAAGGCGGCGGAAAGCGAAGTCCCGCTGATCGAGGACGTCCGCAAGCTGAGCCTCGCCTACGAGGTGCTCTCACCCTACACGTCGTTTCTGTTCGACCGGCCGGCGGATGCAGATGACCTGGCCGGGCTCGATTATCGCTTCCCTGCGGACCTGTGGGCTCAGCAGCCCCCGAAGCCGGGCGGCGACGACTTTCGCACGCAGGTCATCACGGTGTACACGCAGACGCTGGAAGACTTGCAGGGAGTCGACACACTGGAGCTGCTCGACGACTACCTGGGCACCGGCGCCCGAAGGTCCGGGCCTGTTGCGACTACGTGGGAGGGCGGACCGCAGCGCAACATCAATGTGGATATGCCCGAAGGCACGGAGGCGCCTGCTGCAACCGGTGCCGCCTTTTCCGTCGACCTGTCGCGTCTGAATGCAAGCCGGGGCAGGTTCCGGGGTTCTCTCGGGTCATCTTTCGGGTCATACATTGGCTCGGCCGGCCGCCGGAACCGTTACGGCCTGTACGAACCCCTGAGCATTCCTGAAGAAGCGCCCGAGCGGCAGCCGCCCGAGGTCGAGCCCGACGTGCGCGAAGTGATGGGATGTTTCGCGCGGGGGCCGTTCAATTTTCGCGCGCGCATGAAGGTTAAGAATTATGGCGCAGACGGCAAGGTGCAGCGGGAAGATGAAATTACGCAGACAGTCGTTGACAAAAGGTTTTCAATGGATCGAGTCGGCGACCAGCACACAAGCCGAACTTTCAGTGACGGAGAGCTGTACTATAGATCTTACGAGAAGTTGAACTACGCAGCGGCGCGCAAGGCAACATCGAGAGATCTTCTGAACTTCACCGACGAACTGCCGGGGATGATCGGCTGCACGGTCGACTGGTTTCTGCAGAAGTGGGGTGTGCCAAAGATCGAATCGCGCGAAGGCGACGTGGCCATCCTTGTTGCGAATCGCTACAACAGCAAAACTCGCTACTTCGTGGACACAGCGCGAAAAGTGGTCACAAAGATAGAAAGACACTACAAGCAAGACGGCCAGGACGAGTTCTCGCTTAGCTCATACGAAACTTTCGACAAGATAGTCATGATCGGCCACCGACCTGTGCCCACGCGCAGAAGAGACTACCGCGCCGACGGAACCCTGCAGAGGGAAGGAACCCTCGATATTGCACCGGTAGACCCCGCCGAAGACCTGCCCGCGTTCGTTCCGCCGGCGGAGATGCTCGTGGTGGTTTATCCGCTGCCCAGCGTGGCGGAAGCGAAGAAAGCAGCAGAAAAGGCGGAAGACGCCGACCGCGCGAATTTCGTGCTCGCGCTCGCACTCGAGGCCGACGGGATGTTCGAAGAAGCCGGCAAGGCGCTCGAAAAGGTGAGGGCCGCCCGGCCCGACGACGTTTACCTCCGCCTCTATGGCGCTTGGCTGGCGAACGCCGCCGGGGATGGCAAAGCACTCGACCGGACAGCCGACAAGATCATAGCAGAATTCGATGAGCGTGCCCTGGCTGCGCCCGGCCGAGCCGAGCGCGAAAGGAAGGAGCTTTATTACTTCCTGAGCATTGTTCACAGGTTGGTGGGAGAAGCCGGGCGTCGCGATGATCAGGAGACGTACGCCAGGAGGCTGTTCGAGTTGTCGCCAAAGGGCAGCCCGAAGCGCACGCAGTGGGGCAGAGAGGTGGCCGAAGCCTGCTTCCGTAGCGGGACAGAAGCCGAAGGCATGGCGATCTGGCGCAAAGTCGTCGAAGAAGCTCCCCAGGACCGCGATGCCTGGCGCCAGATGGCGCAGATGCTGACGCGCTACCAACATTCGCTCGACGGGGCGGAGGAAGCCTTCTTGAAGGCGCGTGAGCTTGGCGCCAACATCGGCACGTCCCTGGCCGACCACTATGCCAAACAAGGCGAACCGGCCAAGGCCCTGGCCGAGTTCCGGCGATCTATGAAAAAGCGGATGTCGGCGTATGACCTCGAGAACCTTCTGCGGAACCTTGCCCGCTTCCACGGACCTGATGCCGTGGCTGCCGAGGCCAAACGGATCATCGCCGAGCAGGAAGACCCCGAAATGCGCAAGCAAGCGATGCTCGGGTACCTCAGTTTCGCAATTGGCGAGTTGTCCACGGAAGACACAGCCGACATCTGCAGGCAGTTGATGGAGCAGTTCCCCGGCGACGCAACGGTTCTTGGGAATCTCCTGCAGCGTGTCTCGGGGAGGGGCATCAACATCGACCTCCGGCCGGCGATCGAGCGTGTCTTCCAGGGCTCACCGAAAGATGCCGCCGAAGCAAACTCGAGATTGAGGCTCCTCAACAGCATCGCGCAATATGGTTTTCAGCCGCAGGTCGCTGAGCTTATGGCGAAGCTCGAGCACCCGAAGTTCGACAAGACCAGGCCCGACGAGAGAAACCGATACCTGCTCGAGTTGGGCAAAGCTCAACGGACGGTGGACCCCGAGAAGGCCCGCGAAACCTTCCGGAGCATCCTTGCAATGGATCCTCCCGCCGAAAGCTACACCCGCAGAAGCGCCACGGATCTTCTCATCCGCTCGGCGCGCGAAAGCGGCGATACGAAGGCGGCTCAGGAGGTGCTGCTGGCAACAGTCAGCACCAAGTTGCAAGGCTGGGACCAGTCCTCGATCGGAAGGGAACTCGTAAGGACGCTCTGGCGCAGTAAGAAGTACGACGAGCTAATCACCCTGCATTCGGCATTGCAGGAGCATCTGCCCGATCTGAAAAGCTTTCATCAGTTTCAGGTTGCGCTGGCCCGGGAAGCCGCCGGCAAGGAGCGCGACGCCTGCGATACGCTCCAGGCGATCATGCGCGATGCCGAAGCTTCCCTGGAGCAGGGAATCCTCGCCGCACGGCGCCACACCCGGCCGGGCGAGCCGCCCAATGATCCCGCCTACTACTTCTACCAGGCCGGGCGGATGCTCATCCGGCTTGCGAAAGAAGACGCCGCCCTCGAGGCCGACGTGTGCGAGATGGTCACGCCCCGCGCACAGCAGGAAAAACCGGGCGGCAGCCGGCGCTGGACGGCGCTGCTCGTGGAGCTGCTCCGTGCGGACGGGCGCTTCGACGAGATGATCGCGCTGCTCGAGAAGCTTGCCGGTGAAGAAAAGGAAGGCGTCCAATGGCAGCGGCAGCTTGCAGCCGTCTATGCCGCGAAGCGCGAATACAGCCGAGCCGAAGAAATATACAGAAAAATAGTCGAGCAGAAGCCGGATGATCTCGGCGCGCTCCTCGAGCTTTCGAGGCTCAGCTCCGCAGTGGGCCGGGATACCGAAGCGCTCGATTACTGGCAAAAGTTTCTGGATGCCATGCCCAACGATGAGCAGTTTTTGGGCAATAATTTCCCCTACAGGTTGCGCGATCTGCGCGAGCATCAGCGGCAAATAGCCGTGCTCGAGAAGCTCCTCAGCTTCACGCGCGACCCCGGCAATTACGCACGGCGCCTGGCAGAGGCCTACGAGAAACTCGGGCGGCGATCCGACGCGGCGTTGGCCTGGGTAAAGGCAACTCGCACGCCGCCACGGCCCAGCAGCGGCACGGTCGACCTGCACGAGAAGGTCTGGCCGCTCATCACCGACGAAGATACATTCAACAAGTTCACGGCCGCCCTCGAGAAGGAGGTCGCCGAAAGCGACAGGCCCGAGCGCCGAGCACGCCTCATGGCGCTGATGGCCGAAGGCTACGCGAACCGAAAAAACAAGGATCAAGCCGTGCGCTGGGCGCGGAAGGCCATGCTCGAGGCGCCAGACCCGGAGGAAGACGGCCTCGATACGGCCCTCGCTGCGATGCAGGCCGTGCTGCCAGCCGAAGAAGTTCTTGCGATCTTGCGCGGCATCGTGGATGAGCCGGGTCGCAATGCCTCCGAGCCGCTGCGCGTGCGCCTTGTGGCGACACTATTTGCAGCCGGGCAGCGCGACGAAGCCGAGCGGGCCGCCCGACGGCTGATCGACACGTCGCAGCCTGCCGCACGTCACAAACACATGCTGGTGTTGGCCGGTCACATCTCCGGTGTCGATCACGAGCGGGCCGTCAAGCTGCTGGATGAGGTGGCGGAGAAGGCCCAACCGAGCGAAGCGTCTCGGGCCTTGCTCAAGAAGGCCCAGCTTATGGCGGAATCAAAGAAGTACCCGGCGGCCGAAGTGGTGAAGGCATACCGTGCCGCCGCGACCACCGGCCCGAAGGATCAACGCAAGGCGGCCGCAGAGGCGATGCTCGAGTTTGCAAAGGCTGCCAAACAACACGAGGCCGTCATCGAGGCGTATCAACTCGCTGGCCGGTCGGACCAGGGGAACGTCGCGAGTCACGTGAGGCAGTTGGGGCGCTACCTGCGAGACAACAAGTTGCAGGACGGCGCGGAAGAGGCGCTGCGCAAGCTGATGCGCCGCGCGCGACCTAATGAACTGCCGCAGGCATACAGTTACCTTGGCAGGTTCTTTGCGGACAACGATGACTATCGCAAGGCGGTTGAGGTGTGGGCGGAAGGACGCACAAAGTGCAGCGTCCAAAACTATGGCCGCCGCGATTTGGTGCAAAGTATCTGCCGTGCCGCCATCGATGAACGCACCAGGGACAAGGTCGACCGCCAAATGGTGAGGAAGCTGGTGCTCGACGAGGTCGACCTGAATCTCACCCCCGCCCGGAAACCGCCATACGGCTGGCAGAGCCAATTTCTGAAAGCGCTGGACGATCTCGCGCTGACCGACGAGGTGCTCGCGAAGATCGAGGCCGTGCCACAAGGGCGCGTGGAGTTTGCGGGCGTATATGGGCTGATAGGAGAGTTTTACACCACCCAGATGAAACAGCCCGACAAGGCGGCCGAGTACTTCGACATGGCTGCCGAGTCTGCTTCGCGGTCGGAGCGCGCATCCTACTTCAAGAAAATGGTCGACGCCTACAAGAAGCAGGAGCAGTGGCAAAAAGCGCTCGAGTGTGCGGACGAACTTGTGAAACTGGACGACAGAAGCTCCTATGAGAGGGAGCGCGGGGTGCTCCTCGCGAAGCTGGGGCGAACCGAGCAGGCCCAGCGCAGCTTTGAGGAAGCCTCGCGGCGCATAAGCCATTACGCACGCGACTATCGCGGCCACCAATCTATCGCCGAAAGCGCCATCGAGGCCGGGCTGCACGACTTCGCCATCAGGGAAATCATTCTCGGGCTGAGCGTGCACGACCTTACCAGTGGGGGGAGGGGGTCTCCCGACTATAACTACCTGGCACGATCCTGCAAGAACCTGGCAAGCTGCTATCGGGAAAAAGGCGAGAAAGAAAAAGCCATAAAGGTGTTGCTTGCCGGCGCGGGGCGAGTTTCCCGATCACGGGGCCGCGACATCCGCCGGGAGCTGAAGGAGCACCTGGGTGAACTCGATGATCTCGATGCGTTCATCAAGGACTACGAGCAGACCGCCGAGGAAACCGGGCTCGAGAACACGACGCTGCGCGCCGCCTTCGGCGATATTCTCTATGAAAGGGACGACAAGGACCAGGCCCTGGAGCACTACGGGGCGGTCCTCGAGTTTGTGCTTCCCGACCACGAAATCCGGAGCCGCATGATCGAAACGCTCAGGCCCGATCCCGCCCGTGAGGGAGAACTGACGGAGCTTTACCGCAAGTGGGCGACCCTCGTGCCGAATTCTCAGAGCTGCCGCACCTTCGGGAGAGCCCTCGAGCGCGACCACGGCGAAGCCGAAGCGATGCGCGCATATTCTACGATGGTCGAAGCACTGCCCAACTCGCCCTACGGCCTTGGCCTCGTGGCCGACGCGCTCATCGATGCGGGCCGCTTCCTCGAGGCCGTCGCAACGTACAAGGACGCCATCGCTCTCCAGCCCGAACTGGCCGAGTTTTATTCACGCCTCGCCCGCCGCTATCTGATGATGGGACGGCGCGATGAGGCGGTAGCCATCTGCAAAGAGATCCTGAAAAAAAAGTGGGGGAACAAGGGACGGGACACCGAGTACGTGCACCGGACGGCTCAAAGGGAACTGGAGGCCATCGAGGGGAAGTGAACGGCGGCGCGCACGCCCGCGCGAAAATGATTCTTGACAACGGCGCCTGGATCTTGTATATTCACAGCAAGTACGAATTCTTCCCTCGGGCCGGCGCTGTTGGCCCTGGGGTGGTCGCATTGGGCGGAAGAGGGCAGGCGGAAGAGGGCAGGGAACACGCTCGAAGACTCGCGCGCCCTGCCCCTACCATGGCTCGGACGCCTTAAGTTAATGCCATTGGCCCCTACGCAGACCGACGCTATCGGCTCAATGCCATTGGGCCTACATCGCTTCGGTGAGTTCTTCTTCCTCAATCGCATCTTCTACGGCGTCGTCGAGCGGGGTCGCATCCTCGATGATCTTGCGGCCGTTGCCGTGGATGGAGTGGTACTCCACGCCGCTCGGCCCGAGAAGCTGCGTGATGGCCAGGTGGAAGGCGTCGTCGGTCTTGACATAAAACCGCCGGCCGACCTTGATCGCTACGTCGTCGCCCTCCGGCGAGACAATGTCGAACAGCACCATGCAGTCGCCCGGGTGATCCACAAACATTTTCCGCATTGCAGGCAGTGCGTCGCCCTGCGCGGCCTCTCTGTCGAGGCGGATGTGAAGCTCGCCGGTGAATTGTTCGCGGACGTTTTTCATCGGCACGATTTCATCGACGCGAATGCCGGGCGAGTTGCCGCTGAGGTCTACTTTGCCTATAACGAACACGGCACGGTCGGCTTCCACGTAATCGGAGAACCTGTTGAACGCTTCTGAGAAGATGGTGCACGAGCGGGAGCTTCTTTCGCTCTCGAGGGTGAATCTTGCCATCGACTGCCCGGCGAACCTTCCCGACTTCGTTACCATCCGGCTGACCTGGCTGATGAGCCCGCCGACGACAATGTTTTCCTTGTCGTCCATCTTGCGCAGCGCGGCGATGTCTGCCTGGGCGTATGCGTCGAGCAGCTCTTGATACTGTTCGAGCGGATGGCCGGAAAGATAAATGCCGAGGACCTCCTTTTCGAACCTCAGTTTTTCGTCCTTGGACCAGTCGGGCAGTTCGTGCATTTTCACTTGGCCGGCGCCCTGCTGTTGCCCGCCGAAGAGGCTCAGTTGGCCGGCGGCGCGGTCGGCCTGGGC
>JABMSA010000501.1 GCA_013202185.1 Planctomycetota bacterium | reverse complement strand
GGCCTGGCGAAGCCCGGGCGGGAGTTGAACGCCGCTGACCTTGCCGGCGGCAACGTAGTCTTTCCAGCCGGAGCCGGCCAGGTAGCCGCGCACCACGCATTCCACCGGCAGTACTTCGGTTTTCTTCACGAGCATCGAGCGGCCCTCGAGCTGGTCGGCGTACTGCTCGAGGTCGTTGCCCATTTCGGCCAGGTCCGTGGCGACCAGGTGGTTTGTTGCGATGCCGGCCGTGAAGCCAAACCAGAACTCCGAGAGGGCGGTGAGGACCTTGCCCTTGTCGGGGATCCCGTTCGCGAGGATGGAATCGAACGCCGAGATTCTGTCGGTGGCTACGATCAGCAGTTGATCGCCCAGATCGTAGATGTCTCTTACCTTGCCGCGGTTGAAGAGCGCCAGCGATGGGAGGTCGGTATTGATGAGTGCCCGGCCTGAGGTAAGCATTGTTTTCTTTGGCCTCCGTGGTTTGGAGTTGTCCTTCATCTTGTTGCGGCGAGCTACACGCAATGTGCAGGCGTTACGCCCAGTTTGTCACATATTCTTTGCACGCCCTTCAGCTTTGGATGATGGCGGAAGGCCTCGATGAGTGCGGCCCGGGCGTTTTCGAGGTTGCCGAGTTTGTGATGGCATTGGGCCATTCGCTTCCAGACGAGCGCCTTGCCGGGCTTGTCGAGCCGAAGGATTTCGAGTGCCTCCGTGTAGTAGCCCAGTGCCTGCTGGGGCGTGACGCTCTTGGCCAGATCCTTGCAGTAGATATTCCGCAGGCGGATCTTGACTTCGTCGAAGAAGTAACGCAGGCGCGGAAGCTCGAGTTCTTCCTTGTACACTTCCTTGTACATCTCGAGCGCGAGCTTGAGGCTGCCCTGGCGCTCGTACTCCTCGGCCAGCAGAAACTTGCAATCGAGGTAGTCTTTCAGGCTGAGGAATGGGAGGAGGTCGAAGTGGACGTAGTCGCGCAGCAGAGATTCGTAAATCTCGACGGCCTCGGCCCCGTTGCCCTCGAGCAATTCGTGCAGCACCAGCAGGCTGCGTACCGACGGCTGTTCCGATTGCCGGCGCAGGATATCCCACATCGTCTCGCTTGTGGTGGTGCTTTGCGCGGCAACGCGGCTGTCGTGCCGGCGGCGCTCATCGGGATCGGAAAGCGCACGGTACGCCTCGATTATTACGCGGACGTTCTCTTCCGCCTGCTCCCTGGCACGCGGATTCCTGTCCGGATGATGCTCCATCACCTTGCGGCGGAAAGAGCTTCGTATCTCCTCGAGCGTGGCGCCGCTCTGCACCTCGAGAATCTGGTAGTAGTTCACCGACATCTATTCTCCCCCCGCGGGCGCGGGCCTGCCGCTATCGGCGGCGCTTCGGCCCAATACGACTGCGAAATCAACTTGAGCGCACACGGATTTCAAGCTCACCTCCGGAAAAGCTCAAACACAGACCAGAATAGCATTTGCGCCCGGAATTACGGACAGGACGACGGTCTTTCCATCCTCCTACATTATCCCGCATTGTCGGCCGAGAATCAAGCAAAAACGGAGGCGGATGGTGCCGGTGAGGTAGTTCAGGGAGCCACGTCAACAGGCGTGATCGGCGATAGCCCGAAGGCTTTACATAATGTCATCACCACGAACACTTTATTCCTTCGACGACTCATTTAGAGGGTGCAACGCCAAGACTATGCCCAAAACGCCTTGAAACGGCTATTTGGGAGGCCCCCGCCCAACGCGATAGCGCGGCGGCTTCGTAACCCGGTGCATACCAACAACTTGCATCTTTAGTCGGTGCCAGGCACTGGGTGAAGATGTAACTCGCGACATGCCAATGACTTACAACGACGCTTGTCATTTGCGTTGCTCATGAGGTGAAATAAGGGCGTATAAGAGGGCGGACGGTTCCCGCCTGCTGCTGCGACCACTGGCGAAGATTGCCGATATTCCAAGGTGACGTTAGACGGCAGGGGCCGAAAGACGTTCGTGGGCGGACCGGGTGGTCCGCCCACGATTATGATGGTGTGTGTATCAGGCTTCGTCCGGCTGCCGCGTGCCGGACTCATCGGGCGCGGCGGGGTCGAGCGTGGGCAGGTGGTCCTGTGCGGCTGCGGGGCCGCCCTTGGCCCTGCCGCTCACGTCGAGGACGCTGGGCAGGCTCATTCCTGCCATGTCGAAGAGGTTCTCGAGCGGCGGCAGCGAGCCCATCAGGCCCGAGAGAAACCTTGCCGTCGAGGTCTTGCCGTCTTTGCCTCCGCCCGCGCTGTCCCACACGGTAACCTTGTCGATCTTCAGATTCTTTACCGCTTCCACCTGCGTCGCGACCAGCTCGGGGAGCTTGTCGGTGATCATGAGCAGTGCGGCGAGCTGTGCGCTGTCGCCGGCGGCCGAAACGATGCTCGCGAGGCCCTCGGCCTGCTTCACGAGGATTTCCCTGTTGCCGCGTGCCTGTGCCTCGAGCTTGAGGTAGATGGCGTCGGCTTCGCCTGCTGCCTCTCGCCGGTAGCGCTCGGCCAGGGCGTCGGCGTCGATCTGCACTTTCTGCTTTTCGATTTCGGACGGCACCACGACATTGGCCGTTTGAGTGGCGCGCACTCTCTCGGACCGCTGCATTTCGGCTTTTTGCTCGGCCTGGTATGATTCTTCGAGTGCACGGGCGGTCTGCACCTTTTCGGCGGCCGTTCCCTTCCTCTCGGCTTCGGCTTCGTTCTCTCGGCGGTTGGCGTCGGAGTTTGCGATGTTGATGCGGGCGGTGTTTTCACCGTCGACGGCAGCGGCGTTGGCGGCCGACGTGCGGATACGCTGCTCGCGCTCGGCCTCGGCCTTGCCGATCTCGCCGTCGCGGTGCTTCTCGGCAACCGCCTTCTTTGCCTCGTTTATGGCACGGGCGGCCGCTTCCTTGCCAAGGGCCTCGATATAGCCCGATTCGTCCGTGATGTCCTTGATGTTCACGTTGATGAGCTTCAGGCCGATCTTCTTCAGCTCCACCTCCACGCCGTTCATGATGTTCTCGACGAAGATATCCCTGTTCGCGATGATCTCCTCGATTTTCATCGTGGCGATAACCACACGCGTCTGGCCGAAGATGATGTCTTCGGCTATACTGCGCACTTCGGGGCTCGGAATGCCCAACAGACGCTCGGCGGCGTTCTCCATTACGCCCGATTCGGTGGAGATACCCACGGTGAACGTCGACGGCGCGCTGATCCGGATGTTCTGCTGCGAAAGCGCTCCTTGCAGGTCGATGTCCATCGTGAGCGGCGTGAGATCGAGGAACTGGTAATCCTGGATGACGGGGAATATGAACGCCGCGCCGCCGTGGATACATCTGGCCGAGAGCCCCCCGCCGCCCTCATCCTGGCCGACCTTTCCGAAGATGACCATGATCCTGTCGGGCGGGCAGCGCTTGTAACGCTGCAGCAAGACGATGACCGTCACAAAAACAACAAATACGAACGCCAGTACCAACCACAAGAAATCCATTGCTACACCTCCTGTCCATAGACCAATGTTGCGGGACCAACTACGATAATGTTATTTCCAGACTGACATGCCGGGGGAGGGGATGGTGCTACGAGCTTGCATCCTTGGATCCCTGCAGTTTCCGGACCAGCATCGTGGAAGCGCCGATCGCCTTCACCACTGTTACTGCTGCTCCGGAAGGCAGCTTTTCCTTTCCGTCGGTTACGGCCGGCAGTTCCCTGAGGCGGCCCTGCACCGTAACCTGTATCCGCCCCGAGCCCTGGCCGTCGGGCGGTATCGGCAGATAAACCGTTCCCACGGCCCCCACCGCGTTGCGATAATCTATGTTGCCCGAAGCCGACAGGCCATATATGCATTTCATCAGGTAGAAAACGGTGATGCCGAAAACGCCTCCGATCAGGAGCGCCACTACAGTGGCCGCCACCAGCGGCACATCGAGCTTCAGCATAGCCGCGCCGCCCCAGCCAAACCCGACAAAAAACGCGATGACCGTGCGTATAGACACCAGCCCCAGGCCCGAGCTGTGTGCATCGAGATCCGAGAGGTCCGCGCCGTCGGGAACCTCGAAATCGTGGTCTATGCCGCCATCGAAATCCGATTCGCCGCCCACAAGGCCGACCAGATTGAGGATGAGTTGAAGGACCAGGATCAGGGTCGAGGAGAATGCGATTACATAGAACGTCTGCTGAGCGTAGGTCAGTGCCGTCCACCACTCCGCCATGATCGTGCCTCCTTGCTTACTTTGGAGCTACGCTTCTATTATGAAGATTGCGAAGGTGTTTGTCAAGAAGTTTCTCGGATTTTCATGCCCGAGCGCAGTTACATCGTGACCTATCCCCGATCGGTTCGGTGTGCATAGGAAACGCCCGGGCCAAGCGATCCGGCGCCCGGCCGGAGCGCGAGACGGATTCTCGCGTTACATTGTTCCGTCGCCGAAGCCATGCGCCTCTTATCGGAATTCCTTTGCCGAGTTCAAACGCAAAATGCGCATGGCAAGAGGTGGGGCCATGCACATTTCATGTTGCAGAACGTATCCACAGCACTGTGCGTGTTGCCATCATTCGGCCTTGGGGGGAATCTCTGTCAGGATCTTTCGGCCGTCAATTCGAATGCGGCGCAGCGCTCCCTCGTCGTCTACCCAGGCCTCCTCGACAGTTCTGCTGCGTCGCTTATAGACGAATTTGTGCAATTGCACTTCCTCCTGATTGATTGTTATCTGCTCTTGCCCCACATACTCTATTACTGCAGGCCCCTTCAGGTTCAACTCGGAGACCTCCATCACGTGTCCAAGCTTGATCGTCGGCCCCTCCTTGCGCGGCAGCAGCGAAAACAGTCTGAACTGTGCGATGTCTGTGAGGGTATCGGCGGGAAAATCTATCCGCCGCTGCGAGCCGTCCTCAAGCGCCACAACAGCATCGCTCTCACCAACCTGGACCGAAAAGTTCCCGAACTCGTCGTCGCCCTTTCCCACCGACTTTATCGCGGTCGGGCGCAGGAGATTATTCGCCTTGCACTCCATCTGAAGATCGAGGCCCATCTCTTTTCCACGCCATTTCATTGTCCACGAATCATGAAGAATCACCTTTTCACCATCGACTTTCGTTTCCATGATGACTTTTCCAAGCGTGCGAAGCTCGCCCCTGCGTTCGAGCTGATAGGTATATTCTCTTGTCTTCCATTTTGTGAGGGACGACAGGGGCAGTTCGAGATCCTCGAGCCTGACTTCCTCTTTCTCGGGGGCTGGGGTGTCATCGGCGGCAGCAAGAGCCACACCAAGAACCACCATTACCACAAATACGATCCTTGCCATACCAATACTCCTTTCGCGATTGACCTCACTATCCTCCAGGCGAATTTACTCTCCGGCAGATTCTTTCCCGAACATAAAGGATTGTACATTCCTGGCTGGGCTGTGTCAACACTTTTTCTGCGAGCCTGCTGCTTCTGCGTAAATGCTTCATGGGGGCCGCAGGCCCGCCGCGCGATGC
>JABMSA010000500.1 GCA_013202185.1 Planctomycetota bacterium | reverse complement strand
TCTGGTTCCCATTGTCTCCGTAGAATGCCCTGCATTTTGGAGAACTGTTTCGGCCGCGTAGCGCGTAAGTGGTTGAGTGGCAATGGTTTAGGGAGAGGTTTCTATATGCAGGAATAATAATGGCGTATAACACGCACCCTGATGGGTTGAAGATTCGCTCGTCGCCCTGCCTGCCGAGGCAGGCAGGCTCATGATCCGGCGGCAACGGCATCGAGCGCCTGCCTGACCCTGTGGTTGAGCTGGTCGGGGGTGAACGGCTTGGTGAGGAGTTCTACTTCTGTTTGCGCTATGCCGGCGTCGGGTATGGCGTCTCTGGTATAACCCGATACGTAGAGAACGGGCAATTCGGGCCGGGTGGCCCTAAGTTTTTCTGCGAGCTGGGGCCCGTTCATCTCGGGCATTATGACGTCGCTGATGAGAAGGTGAATGCGCTCCTTGTGATTCTGCTCGATCATCAATGCTTCGGTGGGGCCGGCAGCATCCAACACATCATAGCCGGATCGGCCGAGCGCTCTGACAAGGAAGCGCCGCACGGGTTCTTCGTCTTCGACGACGAGGATCGTCTCGCCGCCTCCCTTGGGCTGCTCACGGGACGCCGGCGGCTTGGGTACTTCTTCTTTTCCCTTCGCACACGGGAACCAGATGCTGAATGTCGTGCCGTGCCCTGGGTCGCTTTTCACTGTGATGTGCCCGCCGATCTGTTCGACGATCCCGTAAACGGTCGCGAGGCCGAGGCCCGTTCCCTTGCCATTGGGCTTGGTTGTGAAGAATGGCTCGAAGATCTGGGCGCGTGTTTGCTCGTCCATACCTGCGCCGGTGTCGCTCACGGTCAGGACAACGCGGGTACCGAGCGGCGCTTGGCGATGATCCGCTGAGGCGGGCAAATGACACCCGGCGTTGGCTGTTTCGATGGTCAGCAGGCCCCCTTTGGGCATTGCATCGCGCGCATTGATTGCCAGGTTCATTATGATCTGGCTTGCGTGCCCCGGGTCGGCCTTGATGCTTCCCAGATCCCTTCCCTGTCGAACAGTAAGGATGATGTTTTCACCGAGCATCACCTTGAGAGAATCGGTCATCTCGTTGAGCAGACTATTGAGATTGATGACGCGCGGGGCCACAACCGCCTTGCGCCCGAAAGCCAGAAGCTGTTTTGTGAGTTCTGCGGCGCCGTCTGCCGCCTTGGCGATCTCCTCGACGAGGTCCCGGTGAGCATCCTCTGTGGAAATCTCCTGGAGGATCAGATGCGCGTATCCCTTGACTGCCGCCAGGTAGTTGTTGAAGTCGTGCGCCACGCCGCCGGCCAGCCTGCCGATGGCCTCCATTTTCGCAGCGTGGTAAAGTTGTTCCTCTTTCTGACGCAGCTCCGTGATGTCGACCCCGATGGCCACGGCGCCCACAACGTTGCCTCTGTCGTCGTGCAGTGCCGAGCCGTTCCATCGCGTCAGGAGCTTTCGGCCGTCCTTGGTGCGGATAGAAACTTCCATTCCCTGGTCGGGTGAGCCTTCGAGTGTTCGCTGCATTTTGTCGAAGACGTGCTCGCCTTCTTCGGGGCCGACAATCCTCTCGAGCCCGCCGTCGCGCCTTACCTCCTCGTGGGTGTATCCGGTCAGCTCCCGGGCAAACCTGTTGAACCGCTGAATCTCGCTGTTGCTGTCTATGGTCACGATCATGGCCGGCACGGTGTCCATGACGCTCTCAGTGAAGTTCTCCAAGAGGTATTCGGCGCGCTTTTGCGCGGAAATATCCTGGATCACGGGAAGGTAGTAGAGCATTCGACCGTCGGCATCTCTCACGGCTCGGATGAAAAGCCTGACCCATACGATCTTGCCGTCCTTGCGGATGTAGCGCTTGTCTATTTGGTACCGGTCGATCTCACCCGCTATCAGCCGCGCGGTTTCTTGTATGCCGATGTTCACGTCGTCGGGGTGGGTGACGTCGGCAGGCTTGCGCCCGATCAGTTCATCCTCCGAGTAGCCGGTGATCTCGCACAGTGTGGCGTTTATCTTCTGGTAGCGGTAGTCCAAGGAGACTATGGCCGCCCCGATAGGCGACTCATCGAAGAGCCGCCTGAATCTTCTTTCGCTTTCGCGCAGTGCTTCCTCAGACCGGCGCTGTGCCACGGCGAGGGCCACGTTGCCGGCAAGCCTCTCGAAGAGGCCAATGAGCTGAGGGGTGAAGCGCCCCTTCCGCTCGTCGTTGAATTGCAATAGTCCGAGTGTTTCGCCCCCGTGTCGAAGAGGAATGAGCGCGACGGATTCGTAGCCTGCGGTGTTGCATCGGTTTCGGGTGCGAGCCCCGCGATCGGCTTCGCTTGTGCCGGCAAGAAGTTTCGTCGTGCTGTTTGTCCAGAAGCTCCCATGCTCCGTGAAAAACGGCATCGAGGGGTCGAACCGTCCTCTGATTACGTTGCCGCACATGCACTCGAGCAGAGGCCTGCCGTCCGAGTCGCGGAGCAGGTCGCCATTCTCGTCGGTGGCGCACAGCTTGTTCTCGGCAAGAACGAATTCCTCGGGAAATCCTTTTGTTTCGTAATACGGATAGTCATCGCCTTCAGAGAGCCGAATCCCCACGGCCTGGCAACCCGACATGCGATGTAGGAATCGTATCAGTTTCTTGAAGAGCTGGTGGGCATCGCTTCCGGTTCTGACGAGCTTGAGCAAGCTGATGGTTTCTTCCTCTGCCCGTTTGTGCTCGGTGATGTCCCTTCCGTACAGGTTGACGTATCCGGCCACGGATACCGGCACAACGGCGAACGAGAATATCCGTCCTTCGTGTTCGACCTCTATCATCTCTGGGCGGCCGGAGGGCAAAGCCTTGAGGATGCATTGGTGCCACTCGGCCGGTGCGGTTTTTCCTACGTCGCTCCCGCGCGAACGCAGCAAGGGCATGGCTGCTTCGTTGGCGTAGAGCACGGTGCCGTCGCCCGCGACACGCAGCACGGGAGAGGGGTTCTCGGCAGGAAACCTGGCGAGGTCCTTGATCTTGCGCTCATTCTCCTTGCGCTCGATGAGGAGGCCCAGTTCTCCGGCGATTTCATCGATCAGGTTTCGTCCTTCCTTGAGGAAGGAGCCTTGGTCCCTTTCGGGCCGTTCTTCGAGATAGTAAACTGTCACGGCGCCGGCGAGTCGGTCGCGCACGAGAATATCGGAAGATTGCTTCCAGGCGGTTGCTTCGAAGCGGCGCGATTTGAATTCCTCGCCTTCCACGATAATGTGCGCACAAGTGATCTCCGGATACTGCCAGCCGTGCGGAATGATCTCGACAGCCTTGTGCAATGTCTCGGCCAGCGGGCGTTCGGCGCGCCCGAGTTTGCCCAGAGCATAAAGACAATTCAACTCCTTGATGCGCTCAACAAGCGCCAGACGCGTTTCTTCTCCAGCGGAGTCGGCCGTCGCCCCGAGCTGAGGTACGTCGTTTCCCATGATGCCTCCTCGCCACGCGAGTAGCCCCGAAGACATGGCAAAAGCCGCGTTCTCCGGCGTTGATTACCTATTGACCAGGTTTTACAAGTAGTGCGTCCCAGATGATGCAGAGGGACAGTATATCGAATCGGCACGAAATCTGCAAATGTTTTTTCGGCTTGTGCAGGCCTTGACAAGGGCATCGGGCCGAAAAGAATAGGCGGCCGCATTATTATTATATGTGGTGGGCAATTGTGAGCGAGTGTTTATGACCGGGCAAGATACGGCGGCGCCGGTCTCTGAGCGCGGGACGAGGGCGACGATCTGGGAGATGAGGCTAATGCCGAAAACGTAGCCGTTTGGCGCACCTTACTCATATTCCTGCAAAAGTTTATGACTTTTTCTCTTGACTTGCACGGCCGAGTGTGTTAAAACTTACCGGTGCCTTCAGTCTTGTGCCGTGTGAGCGGCGGGTGCGTATGGGTCTGTGAATAGGAATCCTGACACGAGGAGAGGCGGATAGTGGCTACAAAAAGAGATATTGTCAAGGAAGTGGCAGAGAAGAGCAGTCTGACACAGAGCGAGATCAAGGGCATCGTTCAGTGCACCTTTGATGCCATATTGGGCGCGTTGGTGCGCGGTGAGAAAGTCGAGTTGCGAAACTTCGGCGTGTTCGTCATAAAGGAGCGGGCCGAACGTCGCGCGAGGAATCCACGGACAGGTGCAGAGGTGCTCGTTCCCAAGAAGAAGGTGGTTACGTTCAAGCCCGGGCGGATTATGGACATCCGGATCAAGTGAACGTGACACCGACACCTGCAGGGGAGGAATGCCGAGTCCATTCGCTGTCGAGCTTTTCGTCGCGTTGGGCACCGCGCGGCTGGTGTCATTTGCCGAGCACATGGCTTTTGCTGTGCAGCCTTGGAAATGTAACTGTCGGCCTTCGTATCTGAATCTTCCTCTTGCTCCTTCTCGCCGTCGCCGACAAGGGGACCCACCATAGATCATGAAGAGCCCTTTTTTTTCGCCAGGTAGGCGTCGAGGTCGGCGTCGGACTTGAAGTGCAGCTCGTAGTCGAAATCGAGCCGGGTGGCTTCGCAATTGCCCGTTTTGTACGATCTGCAAAGATTGGGGCGCTTGTTGTAGTTGTTGCATATGAAGTTTTCATCGAGGTACCGGCAGCGCGCGTACATCTGGAGATACCATTTTCCGTCCTCCACAAACACCTGCACGCCTCGATGGCACAGGTACCATCTGATGTCGTTGAAGTCATCGGTGTCTTCGGGTTCGTCGATCTGCAAGGCGATGTGCCGGCAGCATTTGCCGTCGCACTGGGCGCACGGCGGGGGCTTGGGCATTATTTGGTCTCCGGTTTTCCTCTATCGGCCCGCACGAGCGCCCGGCGTGCAAAGTGGCCGCTTGCGTGGGGCCTGGTTGCGATAGATTCATGAAACGATTGGGTCAGTATCCGCCCGTGCTGCGTTGTGCCTGGGCCAGCAGGCTGTGTGCGCTGGTTTTTTCCATGGTCCGTTGGCACTGTATGTGGGCGGGCATCGACGGATAAAGCAAACCGCCGCTCGCGGGCCGGAAGCGCTGCTCGCGGGGGCCGATCCACCGCAGCTTGCGCCGCATGGTGAGTTCCACGTAGAACGGATCGTGCCGCAGCGCGTGCGCCTCGTGCACGAGCGCGCGGTTGTGCAGGCGAAGGCGCTCCACTTCGCTTTCGGCTCTGCGATGAAGTGCCTCGAGCCGACGCAGCTCGAGGATGTTGTCTGCGAAGAGCGAGCCAAACTGCGCCGCAAGCAGCAGCACTGCGGCCTTGCAGACGTAACCGGTCAACACTTTCACATCGGCCTCCGTTAATCGATCTGTGCGGCATCGCCGGCGGCGCCCTCGGGCGGGACGAGTTCGACGGCCATGGCCTGGGCGCGGGCCCTCAGCTTCTCGTATGACGCCTCCTCGGCCACGCGAAAATCGAGGCGGTAATGCTCGGCACGCAGCTTTGTCGACTCCTCGTGCAACCTGCTGATGCGCCGGCCGCTGCGGGCGATACGAAGACGCTGCGAGATCAAAACAGACAGGCACACGCACGCGAAAAGCAGGACCAGAAGGTAGCCCACCAGCGTGCGTTCGGGTGAATCTGCTCTGCGACCGTTTGCCATCGGCATCCTGAGAAGAAGTTGAGGTGGCGCTCGGCCACAACTGAAACCTGCAAGGGCTCGGGCGCGGGCTCTGCCGGCATCGGGTGGTCTTACGGTATCACTTTGCCGGCGATGTCGTCATAAGCCGCTCTCGCGCCGCCGAGTTGCTCCGCGTAGGTTCTTGTGTTCCATATCTCAATGCAATCCACCGCGCCCACGATGGTAACTTCCTTGTCTATCTCGGCGTAGTCTTTGAGGCTCTCGGGCAGTGTGATCCTGCCGTGCTTGTCCCAGGCTTCCATGGCGCCCTCTCCTCCGAAGATCCTCTTGAATTCCCGGGCCTGCTCCCGCGAGATCGATCCGTCTTTTGTGCCCTCGAGTATCTCGGAAATCCGCGCCTGGGTGTAGGCAACTATGCAGGGCTCGGCGCCGCACGTGAGGAAAAGGCTCGGCCCCTGCTGCAGTTGGATGGCCGATTCCCTCAGCTTCGCGGGGATGGTGAGCCTGCCGCCGTCGTCGAGGCTGTGTGTGTAGGTGCCGAAAAACATTATCCTTGCAGCGGGCACTAACAAAACAACGGGTCGACTGCCGCTATGGCCTGTTGCCTTGCTGTGCCTGGCTTTGCTCCCAAAGCGGGCCGCTTCTCGGCCCTTTTTGTCCCTTTCTTTCCCAATCTTTCCCAAACTTCTCCAAATATACACTATTCCGGATTATTTATCAACTGGTTTTTCCGGCTTTTTTCGATTTTCCCGGCTCTTCATCATCTGTGGTGGGTTTACTCCAGACAAGTCCTTGCGGCGCCTGCTTCCGCAATCGTCGTTGTTGGAAGCATGAGGACGATGGTGTTTTACATAAGGAAGCGTTCGTGGGGAGACTTTTTGGTGACGTGTCAAGAGTGGTTGGGGCCGGTATTTTCCAGTGCTGATCCGAGAGTTGTGGAGTGAGGATTTGCCTGAAGATGATCATGGCGATCTTGGTTGCATCGTGCGGGCGCGGACGGCGCAGCGGCGAGTCGCGGGATATCGATTGGCTCTTGTTTGGGGACGTCACCGAGTTCTCACACGCTCGGCTGTAAGAACTTGTAATTTACCACCTTGACAAACCCCGCCCGAAATGATATAAAGTATTAGAGGGATTTGAAGATTAGGCAGAGAATAAGGAGATGACCAAATGACACCCAAACACCGGCGGCTGGGCTTTACACTTGCCGAATTGCTCGTGGTGATCGCGATAATAGGGATCCTCGCAAGGATGCTGCTCCCGGTCATCAACAGGGCCCGGCAGCAAGCCAAGATCACCGTGGCAAAGTCGATGCTCAGCCAGTTGGAGACCGCCCTCGCAGATTACTTTCATGACTATGGCGTATACCCGCCCGAAACCGGTTCCAGCGACCTCAACCTGCCCAGCGAAACGCTTTACTTCTACCTCGTAGGTATGGACATCGACAGTCCGAACAGGGCCATGTACGCAAGCCTTCAGAGGGCCCGCGAAGGCGCCAAGTCGTACGTCACTTTCAGGGCCACCGACCTCGAAGACTACGACGAAGACTGCCGCTACGAAGTAGTCGACCCTTGGGGCCAGCCGTGGCTGTATATCAGAGGGATGTACCCGGGCCACCCAGGCACCTCCTCCGGCCTCGGAAACCCCACCACCAGGCGTCCCTTCCATCGCCCCTCGAGCTACGACCTCTATTCGGTCGGCCCGAACGGAACCACAGGCCCGGCAAAAATACGTGAAACTGCGGACATGTACAGGGGAATCGGCACCGGCTTCTACCTCGAGGCAGCCAACCAATACGAAGACGGCAAAGACGGCGACGACATCTCCAACTTCCAGTAACCTTACGAGCAAGAGGCGAACGATCATGACCTACACACGCTCGACCCGGGCAGTAACTCTCGTGGAGCTCCTCATAGTAATGAGCATAATCACTATGCTCGCCGCTATGCTGGGCGTGCTGTCCCTCTCGGTGACGCGCAGAACCAGCGAAGACCGGGCCAAGGCCACCATTTACATGCTCAATGCCGTGCTCGAGCTCTATAAGAACGACTGCGGAATATACCCCGACGCCATAAACCACAACCCCCAAAGAGGCATGAATGACGGTGCGGAGGTTATGATAGGAGACATAGAGCCCAGCGAGGGCGACGGCACTTATCCCTGGAGCACTGAGCCGTGCAGCAAAACGAGGAAACTCTACTGGAATGTGCCCGACGAAACAAAGAAGAACGCAGGCAAGAGAAGATGCTCGCAACTCGTAGCCGCGCTGTGCTCGCGCGCCCTGGGGTGGGGCAATCCGCAATTCTTCGAACATTTCAAAGAGAACAGCCTCAACAACACCGGCCAGCTCATCGATTCGTGGGGCCACAGGTACTTTTACATGAGCGCCGACGCCTACAGGTACTGGGAGGGAACAAATGGTTGTCTTGGCGGTGGCAAACCCAGGCCGGGCGGCTGCGCAACAACCGCAGGCCGAGGGGAAGGAACGTTTTACAACGCGGGCCACTACCAGATATACTCCGCCGGGATCAACGGCAAAACATACCCCGACTTCCAGAACAGGGGCGGCACAGACGAAGACGACATAACAAACTGGTGAACAACATGAAGAGCAAGCAGCCAACAGCAACGACCTTCGGCCGCAAGCGCCGCCGCGCAGCTTTTACCCTGGCAGAGCTGATGATGGTCCTGGCTATCATGAGCCTGCTTCTCTCCATGTCGGTGGCCGCATACAACTCGATGGCGACGTCAAAAGGCATAGACGGAGCAAGAAAAACAATAGTGGGCACACTCTTCACCGCAAGAATGAAAGCCATTCGAGACAGAAGAACAATCACCGCCGCACTCTCCGTGCCGAACGCGGAGGATTCCGGATGGATCGTCTCACTTTCCGGCTCGGGCGCAAATCAGGTAGGCGTAATCAACAGAATGGCGCGGCCGACCGACACTTCCGATACCCTCAGGGCTGATGAATCCGTCAGGAAAGAATGGGATCAAGATCAGTTCAAGCCAACAGCCGACAAAGGATACTGGGCCTGTGTGGTAGGGGGCCCCCCCGCCGGATCAAAAGTCATGATACGCACGGCCGTGAACGGCTGGGAACTCCAGCTCAGCTCGGCGCTCTCGAATATACAACGCAACAACAGCTTCCTCTGCATAGTGGAAGGCAGCCCCGACGACAGCAGCCCGCCGGTCATAGAACAATACAAGATCTCATCCGACATGCTCGCCGGAGCATGGGAAACCCTGCCGAAGTTCGTGATCGTAGACGGCACCTATTTCCCTATCAGTTTCCGGCCCGACGGCACCGCGGCGTTCCCTTACGACCACGCAGTGATCCGCCTGCGCGACATTCGCCTCAGCCCAAACAAGTGGCAATGGCGGATGATCGTCGATCGCGGATCCGGCGGCTGCTCCATCAGCAGAATAAGGCCCAACGACAAGGACAGCGCGGCGAGCTTCTAGCCGCCGGGCAATAGATATGAACGATTCAGGAGATCGAACAATGCCCAACCCCCGAAAAACCGCAGGTACCACTCTCATCGAGATAAACCTCGCCATGGGCGTGCTGCTCTTCGGAGTCCTCAGTGTAGCAGCGCTTTTCCCCACCGGGCTGACCCTCGCCGAAAGGGGCATCAAGACCACCGACTCCGCCATCATAACGTCAATGGCGAAAAGCCAGCTCGAAATCCTCAGACGCTCAGACGGCTTCAGGTATCCCAATAGCACTTACAAGAACAACCGCGAGGCCCTCGTGGGCGCGACCCCCGCCAATGTCACCCGGAACGTCTTTAGCTGCAAGAAGGATGGCAATGATGATCCGGCCGGCGGGCCGCTGTGGACGGCTGGCGCCTGGGCAAACAAATACATCCTCATGACCAGCGGATTCGAAGCAGGCAAGATCTACCAAGTACAATCCAACACGCAAGACATGATCACCCTGGTCGGCGACCTCGTCACAGAACGCCTGCGCAAGGACGACTCCTTCCGCATCATCTACAACAGCGGCGGCACACAGTGCATTCCCGAAGGCTTCCTGGCCCGCGGGGAAACAATCCCAACGATAAACGGTCTTGCCCTCGACAGAATCAAGCGCGAACTGGGAAGAGACGTTACACCCAGCGATCTGCCCAACAACAGCGCCCTCATGCTGGACCAAAGAGGCTACTGCCGTTACAGCTACGCGATCCTCCTCGACGGCCCCGAAGGGAGTTCGGGCCCCGACCTCTTCAGAGCCTTCGTACTCGTCTACAAAGACTTCGACTCGACGATTACACCCGCAAGAGAATGGTGGAAAAACAAGCCGCCGGCGGAATACTACCCATTCTTTTACCGCAGGCGGTAGCCCCGCAACGCCGAAAGAAGGCCCGATGATGCAATTGCATGCTCGCACGCCACAACACAAGCACCGCACACACAGCGGATTCACCCTCATGGAAGTGCTGATTGTGGTCATGCTCACAGCCGTCCTGATGTACTCCATGTCGGTGATATTCACCAAGGCCGCGCTCGTAACAGGCGTATCTGAGGCGGAAGTTGAAACGCGCCAGAATGCAAGGGGAATCTTCAGCCGGCTCCAGCTCGACCTCAGCAGCGCATTCGTTGACGACAACAACAACTACTTCAGATACAGCGGGGGCCTCCTCGAGTTCGTAACTACGCTCAAATACAACCCCGAAGGGTTCCCGGGGCGGCTCGACATCACCCAGGTGGCCTACGAGCGCGTCGACGCAAGCGGCGGCGCCGCGATAAAACAACTCAAAAGGTATCCTACCAGCGACGAAGAACCCCTCCTCGTCCGCTATGTTCTCACATATCTTACACAAAAGCATGTCGAAGCTTACGCCGCAGACTACCCCGATCAGCCGCAACTCACCAGCCACACAAAAATCGACCTCGCAACGGACAAGCCCAAGAGTAACCGCCAATACACAGACATCATCGCCGCCAATGTCACCAGCTTCGACATACAATTCCTCGACGAGAGCATATCAACCCGCATTGCCGCCCCGCTGGACCTGTCGCGCATCGACACCTACTGGACCGACACTTGGAAAGCCACCAGCACCAAACCCCTGCCACGGTCCCTGAAGATAAGAGTGGGCCTCACCGACAAGAGGAACCTGTAAACCGCATGTTCGAGTGCATCATGCATCCCAATTTCACACGCAAATCCAACTCCCAGGAGAGCACGACGCCATGAAAAAAAACCACCCCCGAAAAGGAACCGCACTAGTGGTGGCCATAGGGCTGTTGGCCGTGCTGAGCGCAATGGCCTTCACCTACGTCACCGTCATGAAAATCGAAATGGAGGTCAGCGTAGCCCAGGAAGCTTCCACACAAACCGCCCTCCTCGACCAGTGGGCCCTGCAAAGCGTGGTAGACAAGCTCCTCCGCGAGCCCATGGAAGGGGCAATCTTCACTCCCGTGGATTGGGCCGGTGAGGAATGGTACACCGCACCCCTGATAGAAGATTCTCCTTTCATGCCCGACAAACAGGATGACGACCTCAATCCACCTTTTGTGTCCAGCGGCACAGTCATGTGCTTCGCCGTGTCGCTCCCCGGAAAAGGAGAGTTCACAATCGTCGCCCGCGTGCTCGACTGCTCTTCGATGGTCAATCTGGCAGACGCCGAAGAGATCGAAGAGATCACAGACGACTGGCGCGACAGAAAAATGAGACTGCTTCAGTATCTGCCTTTCAACACCAAGAAGCCAAAGTCGATGCTCGGGGAGGACGGCGCCAAAAAAATCCTCTCGATCGCACGCACACTGGAAGAAGGCGGAACCCTCCCCACCAAGGAAGCCCTGCTCGCGTACCTGATGGAAAGTAGCGTTATCAAGACGCTCGCAAGCCAGGGCGGCGAACGCACCCCCGAGGAAATGGTTGCCCTCTCGTTCCTCGGCGAAAGAGGCTTTGGCGGAGACGTCGTCAGAGTCGGATTCAAAGACTTCATCACACTCAATTCCTACGTAGACGATAGAATGCTCGACACCCGCCTCGACGACCCGCAGCCCAGAGCACCCATCAACATCAACACCGCGCCAAGCTGGCTGCTCAAGGGCCTCCTCGCAGGCATACAGTCCAAGGGCGAACTATACGCCCCCATCCCCGAAGAAGAAGCCAAGGACCTCGCCGACTACATCATCGCATATCGCACGCCGAAGAAATACCTGCCGGACGACCTCCAAACCAAACAAGACAAACTCGTCGAGTGGATCACACACTTCACTGAGGGCGCCGCTCCCGGCCCAAGCCCTGCATCCGATCCGTTCACCAAAGAAGACCTAGGTGCGCAGTTGTACAGGCTTGCACACCTCCTGATAAATCCCGTTCCGGCCGCGCAGCCGCGGCTGCCGCGGCCCTTCGCAACGTGGGCTCAGTTCGATGCATTCCTCAAGCTGCTGGTATATAACGGAAAGCTCGGCTCAACTGAGACCCCGGGCGCGAACGACAGCATACCAGGCCGCAAGACAGCACGCGCAATCATGGCGAACTGCAACCCAAACACCAACCACAGCGATCAGCCCATCCGAAACGGCATCGTTCAGTGGAACTGCGGCAAAGACCAGCTCACCACCGCAACCACCGAATTTTGCTTCGGCTCGTTCGGCAGGTTCGAGATCGAGATGATCGTAGGCCGCATGCGCCAGTTGGCCGGCGGAGGCAAACCCAATGCAGACAACTTCCCGTCGTTGAACGAGTTTAGCCACAGCAGTATGCAAACCGACAAATTCCGGACGATGCAAGGATCCATCTACGCGCCCGATCGCCTCAGCTTCTACAAGGGCGCCGACCTGTGGATGACCCGCTCCATCAAGAAAGCTGTCTCCGATACCAAGATATCCCTCGGCCAGGACGTATCGCCACTCGATTGGACCAAGGACGACCGCCTCTCCACCATCACCAGGGAAGTAACTCGATGGCGCATCGAGCGGCTCGAGGCAACAAAGAAATGGAACGCCATAGTGAAATTCGCCGACGTCGCAAGGTTCGACACCGTTGCCGACTTCCTTGGCTGCGCAAATGCAGACCGCTCCGGCACCGGCTCAAATGCACTCTACTACCCGATGGTACAGAAGAAGAAAACCCAAAGCAACTCAGACCTCTACGACTCAACCTTAAGCCAAGCCGAAAAAGACGGCAGCATCTCGATGCGCACCGAGGAACTTCAAGGCAACTCCCCCCACTTCCAAGACT
>JABMSA010000499.1 GCA_013202185.1 Planctomycetota bacterium | reverse complement strand
GGAATAAATAGGTAACCGTCCCTAGTTTTCCTAGTTTTCCTAGTTTTCCTAGTTTTCGAATGCCGTGAAGGCGAGCGGTACAACGCAAGAGAAAACCGGTGGCGGCCGGTGGCCCCCACTAAACATTTACACACACCAACGCCACGCGCCGAAATTGTTTCCTTGACACCACCACCAATGAATGTTAAACTGTACGGCGTGACGCGAGCTGTGGGGATTGTTGCGGCATCTCCCCGCACTGCTTCGGTCGCGAGGATGTGTCGCCTTTTACCATTTTTTCCTGATACATCCAATGATGCTGTGCGTCTATTTAATTGAACCGCGCAGGTCTTTCAGTTTTGGTGATGATCAGATGTAACAACGTCTCGGTTTGAAAAGGAGGAAATGACATGGGTGGTTGCAAGTTGCATGGCAATATCGGCATGGGAATGATAGCGGGGCTCGCCTTTTGTTTGGTGCCGGCAAGCCTGCCGGTTGCGCGGCCGGCGGAAGGCGCCGAGGTGGTCCCGCCGGGCGCCGTGGTGAAGTTCACGCCGGAGAAGGCGGAGTACTTCCTTGGCGAACCGACGTACGTGCTCTTCACCCTGAAAAACGAAGGGACGGAGGAAATCCGCTTTGAAAGCGGCGGTGACCGTGCTCGGTTGGGACCGCAACGGTTCAAGTTCAGGGCGTGGGACAAGGCGGGGGACGAAGTGCCTGATGCCTATGATCCTCTGGGGATTTCCGTGGGCGGAGGCTTTGGAGGCGTACACAATGTCAAAGTCGGTGAGACGTACACACGCCGTCTGTTGCTCCAAGCCTGCTGCCGATTCGAATCGCCAGGCACCTACCGTGTGGGGGCAGCGTGCGCTCTTGGCTGGAGCGGCGAAGGCTACAAACGAACCCCGCTGGGGGAGTTCGAGGTCGTGCTGCGACAGCCCACTCCGCAGCAGGCGAAGGTGGTTCTCGACAGGTTGGCTGCCGGTGCACGCAAGAAGCTAAATACTTCAACCTTCCTCAGTCCCGAATTCGCATTCAAGGTCATCCGCTCTCCCGTTTATCTACCTCACCTCATCGGGCTCACGAAGGAAAAAAACACAAAGGTCAGGCTGGCGGCGATAGATGGAATTGCTTCCATCCGCACGCCGGAGGCGACCCGTGAGCTGATACGCCTGCTGAATGATCCCGACGAGAAGATCGTTCTGCATGTCGCGTCAAGAATGCGCTGGCGCTTCCCCGATCCCGAATCGCGAAGCAGGCTTGAGGATCTGATGAAGAGTAGACCTGGATCACTGCCGTATTATCGCAAGCAGATTGAGCACAGGGCCCGGCGCGTAGAGCTGTGTTGGCGGGATGACCTGGCGCAGCCGCTGCTCGACTGGGCAACGTCCCACCTGAAGGCCGATGACGGGGAGGTAGTGGGATGGGCGGCCCGTTTTACCTCGCGCTTGGGTGAGCCCGAGCATCTTCCGCTCCTTTCCCTGGCGCTGAATCGATGGGGCCCGGGGTGGAGGCTCTTTCGAGAGACGACTCAACACGAGGCGAGCGCTGAATACGAAGCGTACGCCGCTAGCTTTTCCTCGGAACGGGCAACCAGAAGGTTACTGCTAGCCGGTGCACAAGTGCCTGAAAAGCCGACCACGACGGGAGACGCCGTGATCTGGGCGCAAGCTTTGCGTGTTCTGAAAAACTTCCGCCCCGAAGGTTGGGAAGATCAATGCGTGGCGCTCCTCAAGCATCCTGTGGCGCTGGTACGCTATACCGTTGTGGAAAACCTGCCCGACGATGTGCCCTTGCGGGTCCGTCGGGTTTTGCCTGAGCTTCTGCGAGACCCAGCCACGTCTGTACGTGCTGCGGCTTGCCGTGTAGCCCGGAAAACGGGAGATGAGGCCCTCCTGCCGGATGTGCTGGGGCTTCTGAAACGGGCAACCCACAGGGACGTGATCAGACGGGCGGTATATGCTGTCAGAAGCCTTGGAGGCAGGATGATTTGCGCGGATGTTTGCGCCGACCGGCTCGACGACAAAAGAGTAGCCTATCAAATGATGGATCACCTTGCCCAGTGCGTGCTGCGTCCGCTGTCTCCCGGGGGCGGAAGCAAGCCTATTTTCGAGGATCAACAGGAAGCGGCGAAGTACAAGGCCGGATGGAGGGCATGGCTTGCCAAATACGGCGAGCAGGTGCAAGACGAAGGCGGCTTCGCGCTGGGCGATCCCAGGCTCGATCGCGACCTCTTCCCGAAGAACATGTCTTGGGAGACAAAAGACGGCAAGAAGTGGCCCTGACCGCGCGGGCGGAAGGGGGCGTGATTCTTTTTCGTGGACGATGTACGTAGCGGCCGCCGTTGTCGTCTTCGTCGAGATGATCATATTGGATTTTGTGGGAGGAAAACTTTTT
>JABMSA010000498.1 GCA_013202185.1 Planctomycetota bacterium | reverse complement strand
TACAGCCGACGGCAGCGTCAGCGCCGCCGACAACGTTACAGCCGGTGGCGATGTTGCCGTCGGCGGCGACCTAACCGTCGACTGGGACGCAACCATCGACAGAGTTCTCTACGTGACCCCCGAAGACGGCATCGGCGCCATCATCTGCGGCAATGTCGCGCAGTCAACGTTCAACCTCGATATCGCCACCGAGGGCAGCCTGAAAGCCGACGATGCCCTCTATGTCGGCAGCTCAAGCCACAGCGGCGACGTTTACGTGAAGAACACGTCGGGCACAACGACGTTCCAGGTAACCGGATCGAGCGGCGACATTACAACAAAGGGAGATGTTAATTTCTCCGCAGACAAGGGAATTGATCTGGCGACGAACAGCGGAGGCGTGTGGTCGCTTTACGGCAGCAACGTCGTCGGCTCAAGCCAGCTTCGCCTTTCCGGCCCGAACTACGGTGAATTCCTGCTCGACTGGGCCAACGGCACCATCAAGCTCGGCGGCTCGGACGCCGACAGCGTCAGCATTCCGGCGGAAGTTCGAGCGGACAGTGGCATCGTCGTATTCGAAAACAGCAGCGGCAGCGCCAATGCCGCGGCCGTCCGCGCCGAGAACACCAACGCCGCCGGGATCGCCTTCACCGGCCGTGTAACCAGCTCCGACGCATGCACAGTACTCATCAACAAGGGCACGGGCGATATCATTCGGGGCTTCTCGGGCGCCACCGGCGGCAACCTTGTTTTCCAGGTACAAAACAGCGGCCGGGTCGTATGCAGCGCGCTCCAGATAACCGGCGGCGGCGACCTCGCCGAACCATTCGACTTCGCCGACGCCGACGCCGTCAAGCCGGGCATGGTTGTGGCGATCGATCCCCACAACCCCGGCAAGCTCCGCCTTGCCGTAAAAGCCTACGACCGAACCGTCGCAGGCGTGATCAGCGGCGCCAACGGCGTCAGACCCGGGGTGACCATGCAGCAGGAAGGCACGGCCGCAAGCGGCACGCTCCCGGTTGCTCTCACCGGCCGAGTTTACTGCTGGTGCGATGCCGCCAACGGCGCAATCGAGCCGGGCGACCTGCTGACCACCTCCGACACGCCCGGCCACGCAATGAAAGTGACCGATTACGACCGATCAAGAGGCGCTACCATCGGCAAGGCCATGACCTCCCTCAAAGAGGGGCGCGGCTTCGTCCTGATGCTTGTGATGCCCCAATAAGGAGACCCCACAAATGAGAAGAACAATGAAACCACTCTCAACGGGGCTGCTCCTGGCTGCCCTGCTCACTATCGGTGGCGCGGTCTCTGCCGAAGACGGTGACGGTATTGAGGACCGCCCCCTTAGAGGATGCACAATCGACATGCCGGAGGGCCCGCAGATCGAAGGCACCTTCGTCACCAGCACGTGGCCCAACGGCGAAGTGCCGTATGAGTTCAACGTCAACGTAACGCCTGCGGAGCGGTCGGCCATGCTCGTCGCAATGGCCGACTGGGAAGCCGTGGCGAACATCGATTTCCGCCCCCGCAACGGCGAGACCACCTACATCCATATCCAGGACGACACGGTCAACAGCTCACCCGTCGGCTGTAGCAGCGGCGAACACACCATAAAAATCTTCAACTGGAACTACGAGTTCATCATGGCCCACGAGCTCTGCCACGCACTCGGGTTCTGGCACACGCAGTCCCGACCCGACCGCGATACCTACGTGACCATCCACTTGGACCGGATCCCCGACGATAAGGAGCACAACTTCGACAAGCATACCGATGCACACACTTACGGCACCTACGACTTCGATTCGGTCATGCACTACGACCAGTGCTCGTTCTCCACGTGCGCCGACTGCGGCGCCGACCTGGACAACTGCCGGACAATCGAAATGAAGGCCGGTTACACACAGTATCAGAGCACCATCGGCCAGCGCACCCACTTCAGCGACCTCGACGAGCTCAGCATGCAGATGGTGTATCCCGAGACCAACTGGGTCTTTGTCGACAGATACTACTCGGGCACCGAGAACGGCACGTTCCTCAAGCCCTACAACACCTTCCCGGAAGGAGCCAGCAACGTTCCCGCAGGCGGGACAGTGGTCATCCAGCCAGGAACGATGAACGGCAACGGCACCTACACAAAGGCAATGACCCTGTGGGCGCCGCTGCGTGGCGTGACCCTCGATTAGCCCAGCAACAAACCAACCGACCACCAACCGCGCCGGGCCGCCATAACGGGTGACCCGGCGCGACTTTTTTCTTACCCGCCGCCGTTTTTTTTCCTCGCGTGCTTGACAAACGCCCGTTCCTGTGGTATACTTCAATACAGTCCGTCCACCCATATAGTGTTGGTTCTCGTGTGGTGGGCAGTTGAACGCTCCACACGGAGTAGATTCACGCCCAAAAGAAAGGAGACGAAGAATGCGCAGGAAATTTGCATTTGCAGCGGCGTTATTGTGTGCGATGCTGGTCTTGGCGGATATTTCGGCCGGCGAGGTACCGCAACTGATCAACTTCCAGGGCCGACTGACCGACGCGGGAGGTAACCCTGTGAACGGTCAGAAAACCATGGAGTTTCAATTCTTCCCAGTAGAACTCAACGGCGAGCCTCTGGGCCCGTCTCAAGTTGAAGAGGTGACTGTTGCCGACGGCGTTTTCAATGTTCTGCTCGACGCGTCACCCATCGCTTCCCATACCGGCGCCCTTTACCTGGCGATAACCGTGGAGGGCGAGACGCTGGCCCCGCGCGAGCAGATTGTAGCTTCGGCGTACGCTCTTCGCGCCGACGAAGCCGACCACGCCGACAACGCTGCAGGCGCTGATTACGCTGCAACGGCCTACTTCGCCGACAGTGCAATGTTTGCCGACGATGCCAACTCTCTCGGCGGCGTCTCCGCGAGCAGTTTCGTGCGGTCAGATGTCCCCGATACGAAAACCGGTGACCTGACCCTCGAAAATGACCTGCTGATGCAGGGCAACACGGTTCACGGCGTGGGCGCGATCATGGGCGCGGACGACGGGGCCGATCTCACATTCGCCAACGGCCTCCAGATCCAGCAGTCCGTCGACGGCGGGCCATTCAACTATGGAGGTCTGTGGATCCGGCAGTTCGGCTCGTCGAACTACGGCAGCCTGTTCGTCAATGACAACGGTTTTCACTTGGGCTACAATATGTCGGCCGAGGGTGCGGGCCTGACCATCAATGGTCACCTGGTGCAGACTCAGGAACTGACCGCGTTTGACATGGATGTCACCAATGACCTCACGGCCTTCCAGGCGGAGGTCGAGCGCGGTGTGGCAGTCGCCACCAGCGACTGGGGCTGGCTCAGTGTAGGCACCGTCGAGCAGGGTCTGGAAAACGGAGACGTCGGATGCAGGAACCTCCGGGCCGACCTGGGGCTTTACCTCGGCAGCAGCCTGGGAGGCGGCAATATCTTCTGCACCGACAGCAACGAACACACGGTGCTGCGTTTCGATGCCGACCAGGGCATGCTCGCATTGTCGAACGTTCTCGGTACCGATACTATTGAGCTTTCGGGCGGTACCGGGCATGTGTCGGCCGACGGCGGCATCGAGGGGCAGGGCAGGAACGGCTTGGCCTTTCCCTCTGTTGACTCCGTGCCCGGCGTCAGGGGCATCGGCACGCCCGGCGACATCGGGATCCCGGGAGCCGTAGGTGTGCAGGCAGTCGGCGGCGGCAGCATCCTGTCGGATATTGCCTTCAGGTCGTACGGCAGACTCCAATTCCTCGGGCATGACGAAGGCGGCATAACTCTGGCGCCCGGCGATGGCTACTACGGCCCGGCACTGCTCGTCAACCGCGCACCGGGAACCGGCGCCGCCGAGCCGCTCGTCTTATTCAACGGCGACGTTCAATGCGGCGCCGACTTGACGGTCGATGGCAGATTTGATGCCATGGGCGATGCCGCCGTGAGCGGCAGGCTGAATGTTCATGGCGAGATGACGGTGGACGAGCGCCTGGATATCTCCGCCAACCTGAGGGCCATGCCCGGCGACGGCATCGAACTGCTCACCGGGTCCGGGCAGAGCTGGCTGATCTACGGCGACTCCACCATGGCATCCACAGAAATGTACATCCAAGGCCCGATGGGCGGAGAGATTGTCATCGGTTCCATGCAAGGGTCAATCACGCTTGGAAGCTCAACGGGCGATTCCCTTTACATCCCCTCGATTATCCGGGAAGGCATCAGCGTAAGGGACAACGCCGGCGGCATCGACGGGGCTACCATCAGCGCTGAGAACGACCACGGCAACGGAATCGCCGTGTTCGGCACAGTCGAGAGCGCCGATGCGTGCACGGTGTTCGTGAACCAGGGCACGGGCGACATCATTCGGGGCTTCTCGGGCGACACGGGCGGCAATCTCGTCTTCCAGGTAACCAACAGCGGGCGCGCCATGTGCACCGAACTCGAGATCACCGGCGGCGCCGACCTCGCCGAGCCGTTCCACGTGAACGATGCCGAAGAAGTGAAGCCCGGGATGGTGGTGTCGATCGATCCCGACCGAACCGGGCAACTCCGGCTGTCGCGCGAAGCCTATGACATCTGTGTTGCCGGCATCGTGAGCGGAGCCAACGGCGTAAAGCCCGGCCTGACTATGAGGCAGACGGGCACCGTCGCTGACGGCTCGCTTCCGGTGGCGCTCTCGGGCCGAGTGTGGTGCTGGTGCGATGCGGCGGGCGGGGCAATCCGCCCGGGCGACATGCTGACCACGGCCGACACACCCGGCCACGCAATGAAGGTGACCGACCACGACCGGGCGCGCGGGGCCGTTCTCGGCAAGGCCATGAGCCCGCTGCCGAGCGGCCGTGGGCTCGTACTCGTCCTGGTACGGCCGCAATAAGGAGACCCGCAAATGATAAAGGAAACAAAAATGAAAAAACTACTTGCAGCGGGAATCCTGACGCTGGTGCTGATCGCCCAGGGCACGGCGCTCCGTGCCGAAGACGCCCCGGACCCCTACGCGCCCAAGACGGGCGTTCCCGATGGATACATGATCATCGAAGGCGACATCATCGTGCCTGTGGACTTCTATGACCGCCCCGAAAGCGGCCCGGGCATTGAGAGCTGTTTCGCCGGAGACGATGCCGGCGATTTCTGGCCAAATGGCGAAGTGGCGTTCGAGTTCGATTCAAACGTCACGGAGGCAAATCGCCAGAAAATGCGCGACGCAATGGCCGAACTGGAGGCCGTGGCGGACGTTGAGTTCTGGGAAGCCGACGATCTGGAGTACTCCGACCACCTGCACGTCCAGAATTCGACGGAGAACAGCTCGATGGTCGGCGTGGAGGGCGGCGAGCAGGTCGTGAATATCGTCAGTTGGGGGAGCCGGTTCATAATGTGCCACGAACTCATCCACGCCCTGGGGTTCTGGCACGAGCAGTCCAGACCCGACCGCAACACCTACGTGACGATCCACTGGGACAGAATAAAGACGGACAAGGATCACAACTTCGAGAAGAAGTCAGGCGCCTGGCGATACGGGCCCTACGATTTCGACTCGGTCATGCACTACGGCCAGTGCTCATTTGCCGCGTGCAGCACTGATACGTGCCATCTGGACAATTCCTGCTGCGGCGACGACCTCGCCAACTGCCGCACGATCGAGGTGAAGCCCGGTGACGAATACTGGCAGGACAAAATCGGACAGCGAAGCCACTTCAGCAAGTACGACATCCTCGGCTTGCAGATGGTATACAGCGAAAACGACTGGATCCACGTCAACGGATCATTCGGCCTATACGAATGGGCGAACGGCGCCTTCTTTGCACCGTTCGAGTTCTTCCCTGACGGAGCAGCGGCAGTGCCCGAGGGCGGCGCGGTGATCGTGCAGCCGGGCACCTACATCGCCGCCGGCGAGTACTTTGATGATCCCAATCCCGACATCCTGCCCCTGTTCCACAGCGGCATCTACTCGAAGCCGATGAGAGTAAAGGCGCCGCTGGGCGGCGTGGTGCTGACGAGGAATTGGGACCAGCCGTTCTGACAACTCCGGATGCAGCCAGCCAACCGCGCCGGGCCGCCACAACAGGTGACACGGCGCGGTTCCATTTCGCCGAGAGCACGGCCCGCACGCCCCTCGCCGCGCTTTTGCTCGTTGAAAACGCCCTCGGTAATCTGGTATACTCAAATAGCAGCGCGTAACGATTTCCGCACCGGCGCCGACTCGATTTGCCGCGGGTGGTACCGCCATAAGCATGCACATCATCCATCCACAATTTCTGCTGATGCTGATACCGGCTGCGGCCGGGCTGTACCTGCTCGCCAGGCGCAAGGCCGCCTACCGGCCCTGGCCGCACCTTGCACTGCGAATGCTGATCGCAACGGCGGCCGTCCTTGCAGCGGCGGGCGTGCAAATGCGCCGGCCCGACTACTCGGCCGAACGCTTCTTCCTGCTCGATGCGTCCGACAGCGCGGGGCTCGACGCATCCGCCGCGCTCGAACGAATCGGCGAGATCGCCCGCTCGATGGACCGCCGCGACCGCCTGGCGGTCATCGCATTCGGACGGCAGCCTTCGCTCGAGTTCGGGCCCGCATCCCCCGAGCAGTTCCAGCCCTCGGAAATCCTCTCGACGATCGACCGTACCGCCACCGACATCGCAGCGGCCCTCGACCTGGCGCGAATGCAACATCAAGACGGCGCTCCCTGCCAGATCGTAATCATCAGCGACGGCAACCAAACGGTCGGCGACGTGCGGCGCGAAGCACTTCGCCTCGCAGCAGAGGGCGTGCCCGTGTATTGCCTGCCCATCGAGCGCACAGGGCGCGACTTCAGCGTGCGGATCGTCGACTATCCCCAGGCTGTAAGGCCCGACGAAATCTTTCGACTTACCCTCGAGGTGTCCGGAACCGGGCGCACCGGCATCGCGGTAAGGACGGACGAAGGCCAGGTGGTGGAGGACTCGCTCGCGGTGAACGGCAGCGCGCTCTGGCGGGCCGAGCTTAAGCTGCACAAGCCCGAATTGCACGGCATAAAGGCCACAATCACCCCCGCCGGCGATTCCATTCCGCAAAACAACGAATGCAAGGCGGCCGTGTGGGTGTCGGGGCCGGCTTCGCTGCTGTGGATCTCCGATGCGCCCAGTACTCTTGCCGCTGTTGCCACGAGGTCGGGTTACTCAGTGAATGAGATTGAGCCGTCGGCGGCGCCTGATGCGGCGGCGGATCTGCTGCAGTACGATGCTGTGATCATCGAAGATTGCCCCGCCTTGGAACTGAGCGACGGCACGATGGCCGCCCTGCAAAAGTATGTGCAGCACATGGGCGGCGGGCTGATAATGCTGGGCGGAGGCAAGGCGTTTGGCCCGGGCGGATACACCGGCACACCGGTCGAAGCTGCGCTTCCGGTGAAATGTGATCCCTATGAGCAGCAAACCAAGGCGATGGCGCTGGTGGCCGTGATCGATTGCTCCGGCAGCATGGCGGAAGACGCCGGCGGCCGAACAAAGCTCAGCTTTGCACAGGAAGGCGTGCTCCGCCTCGTAGAGCATCTGAAAGACCAAGACCGCCTCGCGATGATCGCTTTTCACGGCACAGCCGACGTTGTGCTGCCGCTGGGCCCGACGCACAACAGCGACCGGATCAGGCCGGTGGTGATGGCACTGGATGCGCACGGCAAAACGGACATCAACCCCGCCCTGGCCGCCGCGCTCGATCAACTCGCCCCAATCAACGACGAAAAAACGCTCAAGCGCGTCGTCTTGCTGTCGGACGGCAAGTCGGCACCGGTAGACGTGAATGCATGGGCACGGAAGTTTTCTGAGAAGGACATCTGTGTGTCGGTAGTTGCCACGGGCGACAAGGCCGACCGCGAACTGCTCGAGGGCCTGGCACGGCTGACCGGCGGCACGTTTTACTCCGTCGAGAACATTGCAGATGTGCCGGACATATTCGTCCAGGAAGCCAGGCGTGGCAATAGCACGCTTTTCAGGCAGTCCGACGCCGGCTTTGCCGTGCAACTGCTGCCATCGACACTGCTGCCATCGACACTGACGGACTCGTTGAGCGCGCCGCCGCTGGCCCACGGCTACGTGCTGGTGAAGCCGAAGGACACCGCCGAAACGGCAATCAAGGTTGATGACGGACAGCCTCTGCTGGCAACGTGGCGTTTCGGCGCGGGCCGAAGCACCGCCTTCATGGCACCGGCGGGCGCACTGGACAAGTGGGAGCACATCGGTGCGCTGTGGGGCAATATCATCAAGTGGACCGCCCGCAAGCCGGGCGAGGACGCCCTCTCGGCAACGGTAACCGTGCATGCCGGCACGGCTCGCATCGAGGCGGCCGACGCAGACGGCGGCCTCAAGAACTACTGGGCGAGGATCGTTGCGCCTTCGGGAAAGACCTTCGCCGTCCGCTTGCAGCAGACGGGCATCGGCCTCTATGCGGGCGACTTTGCCGTGGATGAAACCGGCGTGTATCCGGTGTCGATTGTGGAGAATCTCGACAGCGGCGGCGTCAGGGCCAGGGCTGCCGCCGTGGTGGGCTACTCGGCCGAGTGGGCCGAAACGCGCGCCGACGTCCGCCTTCTGGCCGAGATAGCCCGGGCCACGAACGGGCGGCTGCTGAAGAACTTCGGCGAGCTGCCCGCACCCGCAGGCGGCGCCGCCGAGGCCTTCGCAAACATAAGCTGGCTGCCGGCCCTCGCCGCGCTGTTGCTCTTCTTGATCGAGCTTGCCATTCCGTAGCGCTGATGTTCGAAAGTTCGGTGACGTATTCTCATGTCTCGATTCCGCAAGGTGCTCGGCGATGGCATTGTAG
>JABMSA010000497.1 GCA_013202185.1 Planctomycetota bacterium | reverse complement strand
CTACTACGCGAGCCCTTCGCTGTGGCATGGTACCGGCCTCCGGCAAGGACAATCCGTGGATACGAATATCCGAGACAAGCGCACCCGGCCGGCGTGGCGGCCCCGCTATGCGGCGCATTCGCTGCCCAGCATCGCGAGAAGATCTCTTGGATGCGACGTAACTATGCCGTCAACGTCCAGCGAAAGCGCCTTGTCGAAGTCTTCGGCGTTGTCGCAACCATAAGTCCACACGGCGATTCCCATCTCGTGCGCACAGCAAACCGACGGCTCCGACAGTACCGAAAGCGGCGGAGCAACGATTCTGATTTCGCTCTCAGACGCCGTTTCGATGGCCTTGGCGCAGTTGTATCCGGCCCACTCTCGCCCGGTGAGCACCCACGCCACGTCAAAGTGCGGCATTGTTCGGTACATCTTGCGGAGCATATCCAGCCGAAATGCGGCCAGTATCAGGCCCTCTTCAATACCCATTCGGCGCACAATGTGCCACACCTGCTCGGCGCAGTCCACCTTGGCCTCGGCCACGATTCTTGTCTTCTTTCTTGCCACTTTCAGGGCCTCTTCGAACGTCGGGATCGGCTCGCCGCGGTACTCTTCGCTCACCCACGAGCCCACCTCGAGCCCTCGAAGATCCTCGAGGGTCAAGTCGCTCACGTTGCCCATGTCGCCCGCCGTGCGGCCAACGGCCGGATCGTGATGAAGAACGAGAACGCCGTCACGCGTGCAGCGGATGTCCACCTCCACGCAATCCGTGCCCAGATCTATGGCTTCGCGGATCGCCGCCAGGGTGTTTTCCGGCGCGGACGATGAATTCCCGCGATGTGCTATTACCAGTGGACGATTCATAACCTGTCTCCCTCCTTGTCAACGTGCATATGGTCAGCCCATTTCCGCCATACATGAAAACATCGCCCGATAGCCACAAGTTTCAATTGCGTCTGACCGCTTTTCGGATGCACTGAGTGCATTCGACATTGCGCGAGACTTCCTCATGCGGGCGGATAATGGATGTTGTAAATGCTGCATCCTCCCTCTGCCAGCGGGCCCTTTATCGCCGCCTCGATCTGCTCGCGTTTTGCCCCCACGGCGCCGCTCACCTTCTCGATGGGCGGCAGCTTGCCCGCCGGAAAAGTCGTCATGATATCGTTCACGAGCGTCTCGAAGTAATCGAGCAGCTTGTTCACGCCGGGCCGGGCCTTCGCGGCGTCGGCGGCAGTGGCCTTGCCCACTACACCCTCTGGTGTGGCGGCCGATTCGATCGGCCCGCAGCCCACCTGCCCATACCAGGCTATCGGACGGTGAAGCATGTTGCCGGCCTTGTCGATGTGCCCATCAGGCAAGAAGCCCGCCGGCTCCGTGTCGATCGCGTCTTCCATGCTGATGAACTCGGGGAACAACGCCAGGCTCCACGACGTCTCCGCTTCGTCGGCATGGATGAACTGCGTCTCGTAGGGGCCGCCTTCATCCTTGGTCTTGAACTGATCCTGTATCGCGTGGTACCAGTTGAAGTTGATGAACACGCCGGGCACCTGGTATGTCTTCGCAAACTGGTGGATCGCCGTCGGGATCACATACTCCTGCCCGTGTCCGTTGAGCAGAATGATCTTCCGGAATCCGCTGTTCCACAGGCCCGCCATTATCGACTTCAGCAGGCCGACGAAAATCTCCTCGGGAACGATTATCGTGCCGGGCATGCCCATGTGATGATAAGGATGCGAGCCGTACCAGGTGGGCTCGGCGAGCGTGCAGCCGGTCCGAAGGGCCACCTGCTCGGCGATTCGCGTCACGAGAAACGTATCCTCGCCCGAGGGCGCATGCGGGCCGTGGTTTTCGGTGGATCCGACCGGCACAATGATCAGATCATTCTTCTCAAGGCGCTCGGCCACTTGCCTGCCGGTCATCGTTTGCAGATATACGCCGGAGGACCTCTCCATGTGCCCCTCGGCGGGGAAATTCCATTGCGACATGTCTGATGTTCTCCTGTTTGCGGAAGCCGGCGGTCGGGCCCGCCATGGGGCACGCAAGCAACGTATGCCCCGCATTCGATCCAATCGAGACGTATTGAATTCTATTGTTCCGCAGGCAGCATTTCAAGGGGAATACACTGCCACGGAGCCCCAGCGCAGGCCGGACCACAGGGTGAACCCCGTGGCTACATCCTTTCGCCCTTCGGGCTAGGAGGTGCATGGCGCCGGCGGCGCGGCAACGTAACGCGGGAATCTGTCCGGCGCCGATCCGGAGCGCGAGACGGACTCTCGCGTTACAAAGACCTGCCCATCGCAACCAACCTGCCCGTTTTGGCATGGCTCTTCACCGCAACAATACTTCGCGTTCACTTGATATCCACAACCCCCGGCTTCGTTTCCCCATGATGTTCAGGCCAGATGTCAACCATGAAATAGGTAACCGTCCCTAGTTTATATAAAACTAGGGACGGTTACCTGTTTAT
>JABMSA010000496.1 GCA_013202185.1 Planctomycetota bacterium | reverse complement strand
GCTCAGTTGGTTAGAGCGCTAGCTCGACAAGCTAGAAGTCGCAGGTTCGAGTCCCGCATCGCCCACCACATTGAAGGCGGAACAACGAAAGGCCTGGCTTCGACGGTCTGCTGCAAGCAAGCCCCATCGACGACGCACCAAGGGCTTCATACCCCGATCATTGTCGCCCAAAACAATGACAACCGGCCAAGCCTCGCAGCAAGCAACGCGGTCACGGCCGCCAGAGCCAGATTCAGCGGGGAAGTTTTGTGATAACGGTAGAGTTTCCCGACGGGTCAGCCAAAGAATTCGAAACCGGAACAACACCGGCCCAAGTAGCCCAGAGCCTCGGCCAAGGGCTCGCCAGGGCCGCCGTTGCAGCCAAGATCGATGGAAAACAGGTCGACCTCTCGCACCACATCCAGAACGACTGCACAATTGAAATCCTCACCGACAACTCGTCGGAAGGAATCGATGTGCTGCGCCACACCGCCAGCCACGTCATGGCACAGGCCGTAACGCGCCTGTACCCAAGCGTCCGCCTCGCAATCGGCCCCGCAATCGAAAACGGATTCTACTACGACTTCGACCTCGACAACGGCCTCACCACCGACGACCTCGATAAAGTCGAAGCCGAGATGAAAAAGATCATCGACGAGGATCTGCCCGTAGAGCATTTCGAGCTGCCCCGCGACGAAGCAGTAAAGCTCATGCAAGAAAACGGCCAGGCATACAAAGTCCAGCTCATCCGCGACCTCCCAAACGGCGACAAAGCAACATTCTACAAGCAAGGCGACTTCGTCGACCTCTGCCGCGGCCCTCACCTGCCAAGCACAGGCAGAATAAAAGCATACACACTCCTCAACACCGCCGGCGCATATTGGCGGGGCGACAGCACGCGCCCCATGCTCACACGCATCTACGGCACCGCCTTCCGCAACCGCAAAGAACTCAAGCAGCACCTCCACATGCTCGAGGAAGCCCGGCGCCGCGACCATCGAAAGCTCGGCAAACAGCTCGACCTCTACAGCTTCCACGAAGAATCCCCGGCCTCCGTCTTCTGGCACCCGAAAGGCGTGATCATCTGGAACGAGCTTCTCGGCCTCTGGCGCCGCCTGCACCGCGAGTGGGGATACGAGGAGATCCGCACGCCCATCATGCTCAAGCGCGTCCTCTGGGAAAAATCCGGCCACTGGGAGCACTACAAGGAAAACATGTACTTCACCGAAGTAGATGAACAACCCTACGCCCTCAAACCCATGAACTGCCCCGGGGCCGCACTCATCTACAAAACGCGCGTCCACAGCTACCGCGAGCTTCCCCTGCGATACGCCGAAGTCGGAATATGCCACCGCCTCGAAAAAACCGGCGTAGTTCACGGCCTCATGCGCCTGCGACAATTCACACAAGACGACGCACACATCTTCATGACCCCCCAGCAGGTAACAGAAGAAGTAACCGGCATCGTCCAACTCATCGACAAGATCTACGGGACCTTCGGCCTCGAATACAGAATAGAGCTATCCACCAGGCCCGAAAGCTCCGTCGGCACCGCCCAGCAATGGGAGCAGGCCACCAACAGCCTCAAAGACGCCCTCGAGGCCAACCGCCTTCCCTACAAGATCAACGAAGGCGACGGCGCATTCTACGGGCCAAAGATCGACTTCCACGTGCGCGACGCAATCGGCAGAAGCTGGCAATGCGCCACCATTCAGCTCGACCTCGCAATGCTGCCCGAGAAATTCGACATCAACTACATCGGGGCCGACGGCCGCGAGCACAGGCCCGTTGTGATCCACCGCGTCATTCTCGGCGCCATCGAGCGCTTCATCGGAATACTCGTAGAGCACTACGCAGGCGATTTTCCCACGTGGCTCGCACCCGTACAGGCCGCGGTGCTGCCCATAACCGACGCACACGCCGAATACGCAATCACCGTGCACCAGGCACTGCTCAACACCGGCGTAAGAGCCGAGATAGACCTGAGAAGCGAAAAGACCGGAGCAAAAATAAGAGACGCCACACTCTCCAAAACACCCTACATGCTGATAGTGGGCGATCGAGAAGCCGAAAACCGCACCGTTGCCGTAAGGCTGCGCAAGGAAGGCGACCAGGGCGCCGTGCCGGTGCAACAGTTCCTCGACCGCATTCTCACAGAGATCAGAGACAGAGAATAGGAGACCGCATCCATCGCAAAAAGCCTGAGAGTAAATGAGAAGATACGGACAAGTGTGGTTCGGCTCGTCGACGACAAAGGAGAGCAGATCGGCGTCATCCCCATCCAGGAAGCACTGTCGATGGCAAGAGACGCAGAACTCGATCTCGTGGAAGTCGCGCCGCAGGCAGAGCCACCCGTCTGCCGGATAATGGACTACGGCCGGTACAAATACAAGCTGCGCAAGAAGCACCACCAATCGCGTGCGAAAAGCCACGCCAAGCAGGTAAAGGCAATCCGCTTGTCACCCAAAACCGGCCCTCACGACATCGAATACAGGGTCGAGCACGCGCGCGAATTCCTCACGCTCGGGCACCGCGTGCAAATCAACGTCCAGTTCAAAGGCAGGGAGATGGCCCACCTCCAGCTTGGGCGCGACATGCTGCTGAGATTTGCCGGGGCCCTCGAAGACATCAGCAAGCTCGAAGCCACACCAAAGCTCGACGGACGAAGAATGGGCATCATGCTCATTCCAAAGCGCTGACAAGCCACTGATGCAACCGGAAGGGCAAACGAAAACATACTTTCAACAGACCGTCGAAACACAGAATGGAGCAACATCCGATGCCGAAAATGAAAACACACAAGGGCGTGGCCAAGCGCGTGAAAATCACCGGCACGGGCAAGGTCCTCATCAGGCGCCCCGGCCGCAGGCACCTGCTGTCAGTTAAAAGCGCCAAGCGACGCCGCGCACTGCGCAAAGTAAGAGTAGCAAGCCCAGCCGATGCCGCCAGACTAAAGAGGATGCTCGGCAAAGCATAAACACAAAAACCAACGCGCCCCGCGGATTGCCCCGCGGCCGCACGTTCTCCAGGAGATCAGAAAGTGCCAAGAGCAAGAAACGTCCCGGCATCCAGACGGGCGAAAAAAAGAATATTCAAGCGCACAAAGGGATTCCGCGGCGGCAGACGAAACCTCTACCGCACCGCAAAGGAATCCGCAATGCGATCCGACGCATACGCCTATCGCGACCGCAGAAACCGCAAGCGCGTCTTCAGGCGGCTGTGGATCGTCAGAATAAACGCAGCGTGCCGACAGCGCGGCATAAGCTACAGCCGATTCGTCGCGGCACTCAAGGCCGCAGGAGTCGAAACCGACCGCAAAATGCTCGCCGAAATCGCAGTCAGCGATCCCCAGGCGTTCGACAAACTCGTCGAGTCGGTCAGTTCGCAGCCCGTTGCAAGCGAATAAACCCGAGTTTCGGCCGCGCACCAAGGCACACCATGCCCCTTCCGTGCGCGGCCGGCTTCACATCGCGAGCCGCCATGATCGAAGAAATAAAACAGGCCAAAGCCCGGGCACTCAGGGCAATACAACAGGCCGCAACAGCCGACGACCTCGAGAAAGTGCGAATACAATACCTCGGCCGCAAGGGAATCTTCAAAGACCTGCTGGCCGGGATCCCGCAACTGCCCGCCGACCAAAAGCCCGCCGTCGGCAAAGAAGCCAACCTCGCCCGCAAGGCCGTTGAAGAAAACCTGAACGCAAGAAAAAACCAACTGGGCGCCGCCAAACCAAAGGCCGTCAAAGAAACCTTCGACATCACAATCCCCGGCACCAGGCCACAATACGGCAGGCTGCACCCCATCACGCGCGCCGCCTACGAACTCATCGACATCTTCGCACGGCTCGGATTCGAAGTGGTATACGGGCCGGAAATGGAACTCGAGCGTAACAACTTCGACGCACTCAACATCCCACAAGAGCATCCCGCCAGAGACGACTTCGACACATTCTTCATACAAGACGACATCCTGCTCCGAAGCCACACCTCGCCCGTCCAGATACGCACAATGCAGCAGCGCAAGCCCCCGCTGCGGATCGTAGCACCAGGCAAAGTCTTCCGGCGCGACACCCCCGACGCCAGCCACTATCCCGTATTCCACCAGATCGAAGCCCTCGCCGTAGACGAAAACATCACCCTAGCCGACCTCAAGGCAACGCTCGATACCGCAATGAAAGCATTCTTCGGGCCCGACACACAAACGCGCATGCGGCCGTCCTTCTTCCCCTTCACCGAGCCCAGCGCCGAAGTAGACATCTCCTGCACATTCTGCGGCGGCAAAGGCTGCAAGACCTGCGGCGGCAAAGGCTGGACCGAACTCCTCGGCGCCGGAATGGTCGACCCCAACGTATTCAAAGCCGTAGGCTACGACCCCGAAAAATACACCGGCTTTGCATTCGGCCTCGGCATCGACCGAGCCGCCATGTATCGATTCGGCATCACCGACATCCGCCTCCTATTCGACAACGACCTCCGCCTCCTGGGCCAGTTGTAGCAGCCCTGCCGGTCACATTTCATATCCTATTGATTTCACACCTCAGATTTCGTAACATAATCATAAACACAATCGACACCAAGGGCATTGCCCGAGAAAAGGAGCAGACACGCTGCAATACCGACCGCTCGGAAAAACAGGCCTGAAAGTATCAGTGCTGGGCTTCGGAAAACTAGGGACGGTTACCTATTTTACAGACAGCGACCGATAACCTTGCTTGGGCAGGGGACCGTGCTGCTG
>JABMSA010000495.1 GCA_013202185.1 Planctomycetota bacterium | reverse complement strand
GTGGGTGCCAAGGAACTTGTCTGTTGTTCGCAAGGCGGCCACGGTGGCAGCCGCGGTGGCTTCCTGGCCCACGCTTGAATGTACAGGACCCCAGACGCAGTCATCGTTCTTCAGGCTCAGTGCTGCGTGTTCGAACTCATTGATCAGCAGAACGTCAAACAGCATCCGCGCCGCGAGGCACGGCCCCATAGACTCGAGGTCCGAAGCGTCTGCCTGCCACTGCAAAACACTATGATTTGTTGGGAGCTTCTTGCTGCGCATTCTTTCAACAGTGAATCAGGATGAATTTTATGTCGTGTTCGAGACGCAGATCATCGCGGCCGCTTTGCTCAGGACATTTATCGTTGCGGATCGGCCGTGCCGGGCGATGGCCTGTTGCAGCGCGGTGGCTGGATCCGGAGCCCAGCCGAATCCCATCGCCCTGGTGTCGCGCTCCGAAATACCTTTCGTCACCAGGATCGCCCGGGCCCTGTCAAGCAGACGGCGGCCCAGGACCAGATTCGCCGCTATGGCCTTGTCGATGGTCCCCTCGGCGACCATCCTTCTTGTTCGTTCGACCGGGATGTAGCCGACGGTCGTCAATTCCGGATGCTGCGCGCTGGTGCCTTCAGGGCAGGGCGTCGCCAGGATCACCGTGCCCCCGTCCGTGACCGCCCCGCAGGCGGCATTCAAGCCCTTGAGCGCCTGCCAGAAATCAAGATCGGCCGGGCAGGCATCGGAGATGACGATATCCGCCTTTTCACGGAGCCTGCCGCAACCGACGGGCGCATTCAGCGCTTCTCGAACGATGTCCACGTCGTCTGCTGTGGCCGGGCCTCTCTGCAGAGCGCAGACGTCCGCAATCTGGTCGTCGGGGATTTCAAGCGGGGGAAACTCTTGATATGGGAACTTGTGAATCATTGCGTTGGGATGCCGGCGTGCGGTCAGAAATCCCGGTTAAAACCACATACCCACCCGCCATCAACCACAAAGTTGTGACCGTTGATGTAGGAAGATGCGTCGGACGCCAGAAACGCAACCGCATGGGCGATCTCTTCCGGCTCCCCCTGCCGTCCCTGCGGGACGAACGTCACCAGGCGGTCGACGAACTGCCCGTAGGTGCTGTTGTTATCTGCGAGCAGAGCGCGGCCCGACTCTACCAGGGTGGAACCCGGCGACACCGCATTCACCCTGACGCCGAGCGGGCCGATCTCGCATGCCATCGCTTCGGTCATCTTTATGACGCCGGCCTTCGCCGCGACGAATCCGATCTGCAGCCGCAGCGCCACAACCCCCGCGACCGACGCAATGTTGATGATCGAGCCGGACTTCTGCCTGACCATCACCTCCGCGGCAGCCTTGCAGCACTGAAACGTTCCGTTCAAGTCCACACTAATGATATCGTCCCAGGTCTCATCCGGATATTTGTCGAACGTAACCCTGTCTTCCGGTCTCATCGAATTGATGCCGGCATTATTGACCATGACGTCGAGGCGGCCGAACCGCTGGACCACCGAATCGACGAGCGCCCGCACCTGCCGGCGGTCCGCGATATCACAGGGCGCGAAGATCGCGGGCGGGCCGAGTTCCCCGGCCGTGGCCCGGCCCTTTTCCGTATTGACGTCGGAGACTGCCACGACGGCGCCGTTTCTCGACAGAACAGTGGCGATGGCCTTTCCGATGCCCTGCGCCGAGCCGGTCACGATCGCGATCTTGTCCTTGACGGCATATGAGCTTTCCGGTTCAGGCATGCTACTCAATCTCCCTGTAGGTCGTGCCCCAGGCCTCTTTGCGCGAGTCGTAGACATCATTTGCACCGGGTGCAGGCTGACCCGGCCAGACAGTGATGATCTCGAAGTCCTGCGTCTTGCTCTTATTCGTCAATGCGTGAAACGTGCCCGCCGGAATGAATACCACCGTTCCTTCCTCAATGTCGTAATCGACATCATCCATGTGCAGCACCGCCTGGCCGCTCAATACGATGTAGACTTCGTCGTGTGGGGGCGGGTGCGCGGCGCCGCCTGTGCTGCAGCCCCCCTTCAGGGTGCCGTGATTGAGTTGCAGCTTTTCGGAGCCGGAATTGTAAACGTCCAGCAGCATCCTCGACGTGTACACACCATCGCATCCGGGGGGAGCAAAAGGCATCACCTTATGTGTCTTAACTACAGTACCCTTTGCCATCGATAACTCCTCAATGTGGGATGCACATCTTTCCGTATGCTATGCGACCTCGAGGCCCGCGAGGAGCCTCCGTTCCGCCAACGGAGCATACTGTATCATTGCTCGGCCGGGGAATCAAGTGGAATCGCTGAAACCCGGAGCAGGATGTCGGTGCGGCGCATGCGCTCCTTCAGGAAACCGGTACAGCCTTTCATGATATCTCCTGTTGCCCTGCAGCCCAATGGCATTGACTTAAGGGCGAAAGAGGGCAGGCAATTCGCTCAAAGTCTCGCTCAGCACAGCCCCTACGCGGACGGACGCCCTTATCTTAATGCCATTGGGCCCTACAGCCCGGGCACGTAACCTTTTCCGAATTGGATCGTCAGCGGCTGCTTGAACTGCTCGCCGAACGGCATCCAGGAGGTGGTGCCGCCGTCCACCACCAACGTCTGCCCGACGATGTAACGAGAGGCTTCCGACGCCAGGAACAACGCGACGTTGGCGATGTCGTCCGGCGTGCCGGCGAAGCCGCAGGGGATGCCCTTGCCGCAATCCTTGATCGCCTGTTCGACGTCAACACCCGGCCTGGACTTGAAGTGATTCGGGACCGGCACGGCGCCGGGGGCTATGGCGTTCACGCGCACGCCGCGCGGGGCCAGCTCGATGGCCAATTGCCGGGTGAAGGCTACGATCGCGCCGCGCGTGCCGGCATAGACCGAGTGCTCGGTGTAGCCCTCGAAGGCGTGGATGGAGGAGATGTTGATCACCGTGCCGCGGCTCTTCTCCAACTCCGGCAACAGCGCCTGGATGAGGAAGAACGGCGCGCGCACGTTGACGTTGTAGAGGACGTCGAACTGCTCCGCCGTCACCTTTTCGAACGGACGGTTCATGGTGATGCCGGCATTGTTCACCACTGCGTCGATGCCGCCGAGGAAGGCGATGGCCTCGCGCGCCAAGTCTCGAATGGGCTCGACCTCGCTGAAGTTGGCCTGGATGGCGACGGCCCTGCCGCCCATCTGACGGATGTCGGCCACAACTTTGTCCGCGCCGGCGGCACTGCTCGAGTAGTGCACTACGATTTCCGCGCCGGCGTTGGCAAAGCCCAGCGCGATGCCACTGCCGATGCCGGTGCCGGCACCCGTTACTAAAACGCGTTTTCCTTTGAGATCATCAAACATAACAAACGCCCTTTCCATTCAACTACTACTGCTTCGCTTTCCGCGTTCGGTGTTTTCGCGGCGCCTTGGCCTTGCCAATCGTCAAGCCCTCGCCGGGCTTCAGGGTCAGTGCCTCGGTTGCCGGGCACAACTGCCGGCAGGCGTTCAGGAAACCGCCGGGATCGCCCGCGCCTTGCTCGGCGAAGGTCCAAAAGTGGCAGGGAATGGCGAAGCGCGGCTTGGCCTGCTCCACCATCATGGCCGCATCGAGATGGCTCATGTTGCCGAAGACTCCGTTGATTGCGGGCAGCACCACGTCCGGGCGCAGATCGCAGAGGGGTTGGATATACTTCGGCCGCCAGGAACTGTCGCCGCTCACCAGCACCCGCACGTCGCCGAAGTCCAGCAGGAGCGTCAGCGCGCTCGGCGAAATATCGCCATGATCGGCCGGCGCCGTGTGGACCGTGACCGCGCCGAGATCGTGGCAACGCTTTGGCTTCAGGAGGGTGATCCGCCCGGGCGTCACGCCAGCCACGACCAGGCCCGGTTTGCAGCCGACGGGGCCTGCGAAGCGGCACTGGGGATTGTTGCGAGCGATCACCGGGATGGCGTCCGGGTCGAGGTGGTCGGCGTGCTCGTGAGTCAGGATCACCCAATCGGCCTTGACCTCCTCCGCCTGAATCGCCGGCAATGACAGGCGCTTCAGGTTGTGCAGGCGCTCGCAGGCGTCCGAGAGGTAGGGGTCGAGATAGAGGATGGCGCCGGCGCCGGTCTTGAAGGCGAAGCCCGCCTGGCCAAGCCAGTAAAGGCGCACCCCGCCGGCAGGCACCGCGGTCTGCTGCAGATCCAGTGTCAGGTTATTCATTCACGCGATCTCCTTACGGATAACTTCATCGTTCCTTCGGCATCGAAGTCCCTGAACTCGTATTGCGCGGCGGGTAGAGTTCGGCGTTTAACCGGTTGTTGAAGTCGGCCGGGAGCTTCACGAGGCGCGATTGGCGCCGGGTGTGCGCGTACCGAATCAGGTTCAGCAGCAAGCGGTCGGCGGCCGGGTGCTTGTCCACCTGCTCGACGATGTTCAACGTATTCAGGATGAAAACACCGGCACCCAGGCGGTGGGCAGCGATCATCGTCCCGGCCAGGTACCCGCCTTCCGCGCCGGTGGTGCAGGGGGCGAACGCGGCGCAGACAACCTCATCTGGAGTGTCCTGACCGACAAAGAGACCGTGGCCGATCACCTGGTCATAGTAATCCCAGTCCAGCACGCCGCCCGTCTGCAAACCATCGAAGATCGGATGGCGTTTGGCGACGCACTCCTTGTGGTAGAGCCAGTCGTGAAACTGCAGGCATTCGCCTTTACGGGCCAGCGGGAGCCAGAAGGTCTTGTCTTCGTCGCAGCGATAGGCCTCCGGCTGCAGAAAGACGGCCACTCCGCCGCGAGCGATCCGGCGCGCCAGGTCCACCCACTGCTCACGTGTTGCTTGCGGCAGACCAATGAGTATGACCTCCGTGAAGCGCGCGGGCGCGTCTTCAAGGCGGCGTATCTGTAGCCCAGCCCCCTCAAGCCAGTGCTCCAGTGAATTCTCCAGTCCCCAGGTCGTTACGCGGGTCCGCGCATCCGTCGGCAGCGAAACCGGGGTGGCAGAGAGCGTGAACGGCATCCGATCCCCGGCGGGTGCGCCGCCGCGATCCAGGCGCGCGGCGAAGACGTACTCGCCCGGCGGCACATCGAGCTGCACACTGGTCTTCATCGTGGGGATGGCCAACGGCCCATGTTCGCCATCAGGCGGCTCCGGGACGTTGAGTGTTGAAGACTGCTCCCAAACGATCCCCTGCGCGCCGGTAATGCGGAAGGTCACCGGATAATCGCCCGGCGGCAGCACGTCTTCGTTGGCCAGCACCGCCTCCAGCTCCAGCGGTCGACCCGTGTACCCGTGGCTCGGGGTGACGAAGAGGCACCAGCGCAGCGGCGCCCAGCCGTCGCGCAGGGTGTCCGCCGCCAGCGGCTTGAGCTCGCGCCAGAAGGTCCACACTCCCTCGCCGGTGATCCCGTGGTCGAGCATGCCGGTGAGGTTGTACCCGCACAGGCGCGGATTGGAGCGGATGAGGTCAAAACCGAGCCGTCGCTGTCTCATGTGCAGGCGCTGGCTGTCGCGCAGCATGTCTTCGGCGAAAGGATACGTGCCCTCGAAGCCCCAGCGTTTCCAGTCTGCCTCCAGCTTCTCTGCCATGCCGCGGATGAAGGCGTAGTCATAAAGATCGGCCCGGCACCCCGCCTCCTCGTACTTGCGGGTTTCGCCGATGACGTCCATCAGGCTGCCGATGCCGTATTCGGAAAGGAACACCGGCTTCATATCCCGGCCCAGGTTACGGACAAAGGCAGTGGCCTCTGCTGTCTGCGGCGTACAAGGATAAACGTGCGCATCACCGACGTCCTTCACGTATCCGCCGTCCATGTTCGCCAGGTATGGGCAGGGCTCCAATGGCGGGAACGGCGAAGGAAGCGCGTCCGGCGCTTCCCCTCCCCATTGGTGTTCCCATTGCGCGCCCGGCGGGTTGCTTAAGGATCCGATCGAGAGTTGCCCGTCCCACCGCCCGCTTCCCAGCAGCACCAGGCGTGTCGGGTCCAGCTCGCGCGCCAGCGGCAGCCACTCGACCGCACGCCGAAAGACCGGACCGTCATTCGTCTCGTTGAGAAAGCCCCAGATCGTCACGCTCGGGTGATTGCGGTCGCGCAGGATCATCTCGCGCACCGACCGGTCAAAACGCTCGACCATCTTAGGCGAGTCTTTCAGGCACCAGCCGGCCAGGCATTCCTCGTGGACCATCAGGCCGATCTCGTCGCAGAAGTCGAGCTGCTCCGGCCAGGCCACGTGGGCGATGAACCGGACACAGTTGTAGCCGCAGGCCTTGGCGTAAACAAGATCGCGGCGCATCATATCGGCGGTCGGCGGCACGATCTGGCCGATCGGGAAATGATTGCACGTGTGCGTCGATTTGAGAAACAGGCGCTTGCCGTTCAGGATGAACCAGCCGTCCTCGACGCGGAAATCGCGGAAGCCTATGCGCACAGCGCGGCGGTGTCGGAACGCCTCGGCATTCAAGTCGACGGAAAGCAAGTACAGGCACGGATCGTCCAGACTCCAGAGGCGCGGTTGGTCGACGCACAGGTGCAGCGTGTGCTGCGATTCGCCCGGCGGGCAATCGGCTTCAAGTGAGGCGGTCGCCTGCGTGTCGCCCGACAGTTGCGGGCCGATGGTGGCCTCAAGGCGCCCATGCAACGTCTCGCCCGTATCATTGCACACGACAACGGCGAGCTGCACCTCGCCGGTACGCCAATCAGGCTGGGCGAAAACGTCGGCGACACGCACCGCCGGAACGACGAGCGCCTCCACCGGCAGCAAGATGCCGCCGGCATTGTAGGAGCTGCCCGGCTGGTGAGGGACGCGCCTGTTGCGGTGTGGAATCTCCGCCAGCACTATGCCGTCGATGGGCTCATTGGTCGGGTTGAGCACGCGCACCGCGAGCAGGTTCTCATCCGCGTGCACTGCATCCGTGACATCCAGCTCGAACGGCGTCTCGCCACCCTCGTGCCCGCCAACGGCGACGCCGTTCACCCAGACCTCCGCGAGGTAGTCCACCGCGCCGAATCGCAGCATAACGCGCTCGCCTGCCTCGGGCAGGCGCGACGGGGTGAACCGCGTCCAGTACCAGGCCACGCCGTGGTAGTTCGGGAAGACCTGCTGGATAATCCCCGGCACCGGTGCAGGCTCTGCTTCGCCGCGCACGGACGCACTCCATTCTTCCGCTCGGCCGCGATTGTCAGGATCACGGGCAATGCACCAATTACTGTTCAATATTACGTACATGCTATCTCCTTGCTGGTCACATAATAACACAAATCGGGGAAAAGTTCAATTCCGTCTGAAGCATGACAGTCGTGGATTTCATTGTGAATAATGCGATTCCAATTGCTCAGGCCCAGGAACACGCCGGCTGCATAGGTGTCGTACAGCCCACAGTGATGAATGACGTTGTCGCTCACCTCGTTGAACACCGGATGCACGGGCGGGCGTGCAGAGCGGATTCGGTGTCTTGAGATCGGTGTTCCCCGCACAGCTCATTGCCATTGCCGATTGCTGGTCGGTGAAGATGTATAATATGTTTGGTCGAGCCATTGCTATCCTTCTTTCGCCCCTCGGCCAATCCCTTCATTCATCCTCAATCAACTGCTGCACGCGCTTATCGATTACAGGTACCCGTCTTCCGGTCTTGACCGCTTTGACTGCCGTGAAAACCATGGCGACGCTGTGTATGTTGTCGAATACATCTGTTTGCGGTCGTCTGCCTTCCTTTACTGAGGAAATGAAGTCGTTAAGAACAAATTTCTGCCCGCTGTCTTCCGGTCCTTCTTCCTGAACCGTTTCCGTGCTATTGATCTTGTAAAGCTCGGGCACATCGTAGAGGGAAATCTTGTCATCCTGATATGAAATGGCGCCCTTGCTACCTTCAATCAGCCAGCCGCCATCCCAGCCATTGAATTGACCCTTGGCACACCAGCTCGCGTTGTAGACGACACGAGCGCCATTCTCCATCTCAAACACAAGCGAAGACGAACAGTCTCCTTTGTAGTTTGACCATGCAGGATTCCAAGCTTCACCTCGGACGGATATGGCATTGAGGCCGGTAATAAAGCGGATGAGGTCGAAATGATGTATCGCCATATCGATCAAGAGGGGATAGTCCATCTCATGGCGGAATCCGCCGCCAAAATCGACGCCCATATAGAAATCTATCTTGACTTGGCCGATATCGCCAATACGTCCGCTTTCGACCAGACGAGCGAGTGTCCATGTTTTGGGGTTATAGCGATAATTCTGGCTGACAACACATGTCCGTCCGGTACTTCGTGATGTCTTCAAGATTGACATGCAATTGGCAAGATTGTCAGACATCGGCTTTTCGGTAATTGCGTCGAGACCTGCCTTCATGGACGGAACCACACACTGCTTGTGATACTCCGGCGGTGTAACGCATACAAGTGCATCCGCCTCGACGTTCTTGAGTGCTTCGTTCAGTGTTGAAAAGCACATTTCTTTTCCGTAATTCCCAATTTTGCGGGCATCCGCCAGGGCTGCCTGATTCACATCTGCCAGCGCAACGACCTCGACAGATGGATTATCTGTCAGCCATTGCACCCAGCCTCTTCCAAATCCACCTACGCCAACTTGAATGAATCGCATTTCATCTACACTCCTGTGGGTTCATTTCTGCAGAACGGTAAAGCTCAGCGGCGCGGCTTGCTGTGCCCCGCTGGAGCGCCTTGTTAGCCGATCGAGAGACACAACATGCTGCCATACAAGTCCTTTATTCTAACGGTTTCGAATCTATGGGGAAGCGCTGGCGGCCGGGCTTGCCCGTAATGCTCTGCCGCCACTCGTCCGGATCGAACGGTCCGGGCACGCCGCATTTGCTCGCCGGGCCGATTCCATCCACCGACTGACACACGGGTATTTCACCTTCGACTTGCCAGGTAAGGGTGAGTGTCTCCGCGTTGAAATCCACCTCCAGCCGGGCCTGCGTGGAGTGGGTGTCCAGC
>JABMSA010000494.1 GCA_013202185.1 Planctomycetota bacterium | reverse complement strand
CTTAACCTCTTGATATTACAGCACTTGCAAACCTTAAAAGTGCCAGGCACCGAAAAACGCCTAATGAACTCACACTTCATGGCCGATAAATAATAACTGAACACCTGGGCCGAAGATGCCGCCGAACCTGCGTTCGTATCGAGAAAGGAATCGTCGATGGGCGTTGTGAAGGAACCTGCCGAACTCGTCGGGGCGATCAAAGATGCCGAAGCTGAAGGCGAACTCTCCAGCGAAGCCGTTGCCAACCTTGCCAAGTGGCTGGAAGAACCCCAATACGCCGAGTTTCGCGGCGAGATCGCCGGGCTCGTCGAAAGGCGCGAGTGGGCCGAGCTGAACGATTGCTTCTATACGATTATCCCGTTCGGCACCGGCGGCCGGCGCGGCCCGATGGGCGTTGGGCCCAACAGGATGAACTCGCGAACGATCGGCGAGTCGACCCAGGGCCTCTGCCGATACATTGCGCAGTTTGGCGCCGGAGCCCTCGAGCGCGGCGTAGTGGTGGCTTATGATGTGAGGCATCGGTCGCGCGAATTCGCCGAGACAACCGCCGAAGTGCTGGCGGGCAACGGCGTGAAGGCTTACCTCTTCGACGATTTCCGACCGACGCCCGAGCTGTCTTTCGCGGTGCGCCATCTGAACGCACAGGCAGGCGTCGTCATCAGCGCCAGCCACAATCCGCCCAGCGACAACGGATACAAGGTGTTTTGGGACGACGGCGCCCAGATCGTAAGCCCCGACGATCACAAGGTGATCGAAGAGGTCAATAATGTTGTCGAGATCAAGCGTGTGCCGCTGGACGAAGCCCGCCGGAAGGGGCTCTTGGAGGAAATCGGCGCCGACGTCGATGCGGCGTTCGTCGATGCAGTGTGCCGCATGGCGCTCACCGGCAATCGCGACGCGAAGATCGTGTATTCTCCGCTGCACGGCACCGGTATCAAGACGGTCGTTCCGGTCCTGGCGCAGGCCGGATTCGAGGACCTGCACGTCGTGGCCGAGCAGGCGGTTCCCGATCCCGATTTCTCGACCTGCCCCGACCGCAAGCCGAACCCGGAAGAAGAGCGCGCACTTGACATCCTGATGAAACGGGCTGCGGAACTGGATGCGGATATCGCCCTGGCAACTGACCCCGATGCCGACCGCGTGGCGTGCGCCGTCAAAGAGCGTCTTCCCGACGGCTCGGAAAGATGGACCCGGCTCACGGGCAACCAGGTGGCCTGCCTGATATGCCACTTCACGCTGTCGCAGATGCGCGAGCAGGGCAGCCTGCCCGGGCACGGCGTGGTAGTGCGCACAATCGTCACTACGCAGGAGCTGGATGCCATCGCGGCCGGCTTCGGCGTGGAGGTCATAAACCACCTGCTGGTGGGGTTCAAGTATATCGGCGAGACAATCCGCACGCTTCCGCCGGGCAGGGAGTTTATCTTCGGTGCGGAAGAGAGCCTGGGCTACCTGCGCGGCACTTACGCCCGCGACAAGGATGCCGACGTGGCCGCGCTGACCCTGGCCGAGATGGCGGCAACCCTCAAGGCCCGGGGCCGGGGCACGATGGATTACCTCAACGACATCTACCGCGCATACGGCTACTACAGCGAAATGCTCAGCGACATCTACCTGCGCGGCCAGAAAGGCCAGGCGCAGATCAGCCTGATAATGTCGACCCTCCGCAAGAACCCGCCGACTGAAATAGGCGGCTGCAAGGTCGAGCGCGTCACCGACCGCCTCACGCTCACCGAGCGCGACCTCGTCACCGGCGAAGTGCGAGGCGGCGTGGAAGGCATCGAGGGCAACCTCCTGCTGATGCACCTGGCAGGCGGCGGGCGCGTTGCAGTCCGGCCGTCGGGCACCGAGCCCAAGGCCAAGTTTTACGTCACCGTCCGCCAGCCCGTGCCCGAAGGCATCGGCGACGCCTCCCTGTATGAATTGAAGCAGCAAACCGACGCGGAAGCCTCCGCCCTGATGGACGCCATGCATTCGCTTGCCAGGGGTATCGCCGGCGTGGAATAGCGGCACACAACCGCCGAATGCACTCGCGGCGCGCCTTCTACAGCGAAAACTTGTGGATTTTGGCGGTGCGAATCTCGTAACATATTACACATGTGTCTTGCTGGTGGCTGCCGCCCGCGCCGGATACGACGGCGCTTTTTCCTGATGCGGCCCCGCGCGGCACACCTGAAGTTCCTTTGAGACCGTTTTCTCGAACACCAGGCATCGCGTTATGAGAATCACCGCAGAAGAATACCAGGCGACGGGCCTGACCGTGCAGGTTGTGAAGGTAGACGGCTACCTCGACGCTCACACTTTTCCGGACCTTGAGAAGCACCTTCGCGGATTCATTGACAGCGGCCGTTATCATATCATTCTCGACTTCGAGACGCTCGATTACATCAGCAGCGCCGGCCTTGGCCTGCTGCTTGGAATACATCGGCTGATCTCGCAGAGAGACGGCCGACTCAAGATATACAATATGTCGGAATCGCTGCAAAGAATCTTCGAGGTGCTCGGCTTCGCGAGGATCATCGAGGTATGCCCCGACAGGGAGGCGGCCCTGAGGGCCCTCGAGAACTGATCGTCGCCCGGGCCGCCGCGCGAAGGCGCTGTTCCGAAACCGCCGCACCGAAGCAAAGCCCGCTTCCGGGCGGGAATGATCGGCATAGGGACCGAGCAATGGCCCAAGAAACCGTCAACAAAGTTGGAGCCGTCAACAAGGTTGTCGTGGTTGTGCCCGACAACTCCGGCTACCTCAATGTCTTGCGACAGGCGGTGGGGTCGACGGCTTCGCTGATGGGCTTCGACGCGGTGACGGTGTTGCAGCTTCAGATGGCCATAGACGAGGCCTGCAGCAATGTCATCGAGCACGGGCAGGGTGCGGACAGGCCGCCGGCGATCCGGCTGAAGCTCGATGCCCTGCCCTGCAAGCTGGTGATGCACGTGCAGGATCACTGCAGCCGCTTCTCGCCTCTCGAAAAAGACGTGCAAACGCTCGATCAGTACTTCGAGTCTTCTAAGACAAAGGGCCTGGGCCTGGTGATAATGCACCAGTTCGTCGACGAAATCCGTCATAGCTATCGATCGGACACGGGTAACAGGCTGAGCCTGACGAAATTTCTGCCGGCGGGGCCGAAGTCGCCGGCCGGGCCGGCGTAGGCGCGGCCTGCCCGCCAAGCAGTGTGCGGTCGGCGCGCGATGCGCCGAAACATCGAATGAAGATTACACACCGCAAGCTCAACATCATCTTCTTTGTGTGCCTTCTCGCGATCAACGGAGCGTTTTTCATCGCGTCGGACCGGATCGACTCGGGCGGTACCGTTGCCTATTCGCTTCCGATCGTTGCCTGCAACGCCGCCTTCGCGGTCATGTACGCCGCTGCGAAGACCCTCGCGGCGCGCCGCAGCCTGACCCTCCAGAAGTCTGAACGCCGCTACGAGACACTGCACATGGTTTCCGAAGACCAGCAGGTGGAGGCGCGCATCCTCGAAACCATATCGGAGGTCTCCGTCGAATTCCTGGAGAAAATGCAGCTTCGGCCGCTGCTCGAGAGAATCTCGGAAGCGGTGCACGACCTGCTGGGTGTCGACATTTCGGTGGTCGAGGTCATCCCGCAATCCGGCGAGGAGAGCGTGACTTTCGTGCGGGGCGCTTCGGAAGTTGCGCTGGGCGATGAAGTGTACAACGAGGTCGTCCACAAGGGCAAATCTCTGCTCATCAACAACCTGTCGCGCTATCCGCAATATGCAAAGCTCGAGCAGCAGGGGGTGCGATCGGTGATCGTTGCGCCCCTGATGCTTCACGGGCGTTCGATCGGCCTGATCGGCGCATGCACGAGAACGCATCGAGGCTTCACCAGCCGCCACCTCAGGCTGCTCTACAGTTTTGCGCATCACTCGGCGCTGCTCGTCGGAACGACCCAACTGCTGCATTCAGTAGGCAAGCTTTCGGTAAAGGAAAGCGACTCCCTTGCCGACCTACAGGATCTGAAGGATCGGCTGTCATATGAGCACGCGCTTCAGGAACGCGAAATGGAAGTTGCGCGGAGAATCCAGAACGATCTGCTGCCCGGGGCTATGCCCAGGATCGCGGGACTCTCGCTCGAGGGCGATTCGCTGCCGGCCAAGGAGGTGGGCGGCGACTATTACGACGTGCTCGATCTCGGCGAAGGCCGATGGGGCATAGCAATCGGCGACGTTTCGGGCAAGGGAGTGCCCGCCGCACTCGTGATGGTCATGACGCGCACACTGCTGCACTCGCTGGCGCACTACTCGAACTCGCCCGCCGAAATCCTCGCGGCGATGAACTCTACGCTCTACCACGAGACCGACCCGAGCGTTTTCGTGTCGATGCTCTATGGCATCTGGAACACGCACTCGGCCACATTTACATACTCAAACGCCGGCCACGAGCCGCCGATACTTGAAACGAGCGACGGGCCGCAGAGCTTTCCGGCCGGAGGAGTGGCGCTCGGCGCAATGGAGAAAGTCGACGACGTCCTCACCGACCTCAGCCTGATGCTCGGCAACGGCGACTGCCTCCTGCTGTATACCGACGGCGCCACCGAGGCGCGCAACAGCCAGCGGGAGATGTTTGGATTGGAGAGGCTGCAGCATACGTTCGAAAAGGCCGCCGTGCGCAACGGGCGCGTGATTCCGACGGTTCTTCGCTCGATCAGAACTTTCGCCCAAGACGCCGCCCAGCACGACGACATCACAATGATCTCGATGAAGGGCACGGCCATGTGATCCACCGGCACATCGAGGCCACGGAGGCGCAGATGAAGAGCATAAAGGAAGTGCTCAACGTTCGAAAACTGAACGAGAACGCGACGCGGTTCATCACCAAAGACGTATGGAAAACCGAACCCGTCGGCACCGGCCGGCGCATGATTTTCGATACTATTCGCTACTTCATAATGGTCTTTCGCGGGTTCATGGACGATCACTGCTTCCTCCGTGCCACCGCCCTTTCATACACCACCGCCCTGTCGATCGTGCCCGTTACCGCCGTTGTGTTTGCTTTCCTGGGTGCCATTGGCTCGTTCCAGGCGTACGAGGAAAGGATCATGAATTTCGCCCTGGATCAGCTCATTCCCCAGACCGGCGTTCAGGAGCAGGACGATGAGACCAAGGAAGACTTCGCCGAGAAAATCAAGACGTTCATCGCCGAAAAGCGGCAGGCCCTCAAGGGGCAGTCTGCGGGGCTCGGGGCCGTGGGTGTGGGCTTTGTGATCTTCACCCTCATCAGCGTGATGGCCACGATCGAAAAATCGTTCAATGCCATCTGGGGAGTCAAGAAAGGCCGGCCATACCTGCAGCGCGTGGTCTACTACTGGTTCCTCACGTTCGTTCCGATTATGGTTGTCGTTTCGATTGCCGTGGGCGTGTCGGTAACAAGCTCCAGCGCCGTTCAGTGGATGCAAACACTTCCCGTCGTCAGGGGCATCCTCCAGAGCCCGATCACTGTATTTCTGATCGCTCGCGTTACTCCGTTGGTCATCATGTGGATCGCCTTCGCCGCGCTCTACATGTTCATGCCCAATACCAGGGTGCGGCTTCCTGCGGCGCTCAAGGGCGGGCTGTGGGCCGCCGCACTTTTCGAGCTGGCCAAGAACGGCAGCATTTTCGTGCTCAGCGGCAAGGCCGCAAAGTTTGGCGTGCTATACGGCGCCCTTGCCGCGGTGCCGTTGTTTCTGTTCTGGGTTTATGTCATCTGGCTGATAGTGCTTTTCGGCGCGGAGATGTCGTTCGCCTCGCAAAACATCAAGACGTACTCGCGCGAGAGGCGCGTGGAAGACGCCGGCCAGGCCATCCGCGAGTCCATCGCCATACGAGTGTTCACGCTCGTTGCCCAACGCTTTCATCACGCGCAGCCTGCCCTCACCGCCACACAGCTCAGCGATGCTTTCGACATTCCCATCCGCCTCGTAATGGAGCTGTGCGCCCAGATGAGCGAAGCGCGCATCATGACCGAGTGCCATGACGTGGACATCTCATACCAGCCGGGGCGAGACCTCGACAAGATCACGCCCAAGGACGTGATCGACTGCCTGCGGCGCGGAGCCGATAAGGGGCTCGAGGGCATAATCAGGCCGGAAGACCGGGCCGTAGTCGACCTTTTCAATCGCGGCGAATCGGCAGCCGCCCAGGTATTCGCATCGGCCACCTTCAAGCAGATCGTCGAGCAGCTCAATCAGGCAGAGCAAGAAGAGGAAGAAAAAACTCCCCCGGCCGCACCTGCAGCTTCCTGATCTTCCAGGCAATCCCCACGCAACTTCCGCAGTCGGGAAGGCGCCCGCCTCACGACGGGCCGAGGATACTGTGCCAACTGCTCTGGTTCGGAAGTACGGCAACATATTCTCATGTCTCGATTCTGCAGGGCGCTCGGCGATGG
>JABMSA010000493.1 GCA_013202185.1 Planctomycetota bacterium | reverse complement strand
GGGTGCTTGTGGGGGGATGGCGTAGCTGGGAAAGAAGGCGGGGGGAAACAATGCGGCTTCGGGCCGTCGGCAACGGCCGCGTGAGTTTGCACAGCGAATATGCCTGGATGTGTTGGCAGTGGGCGAGATACAATTGCGGCTCCGCGCCAGAAGAAGAATATCCAAAGACCTTAAGAGGATGCTTCCCTGATGCAGATGCGTTTCCTGGACTTCTTACGACACTAAGAAGGCCTAGCGTTTGTTCAGAGTGCAAAACTCGTGCCATTCCAAGACGAAACGAGGCGATCTTTCCCGGCAATCCGTAATCATACCTGCCGACAATACATTATAGCGCTGGTCCAGCCATATCTTCGGGAGGAGTATGACGCAAAGTGTGGCGTACGTGCCACACAATATGACGGGGATTCCAGACAAACGCCCCCCACAGCGCCCGGGCTTACCCACACGACAGTGCAGGAGACCCGAAAACAGCAAAAACCAGGTTTTCCTCGACATTTTCACTTGCACTTCTGGGTGTAATACTGTATAATAGAATTACGGATGATACGAATAGCCCAAATAGCCGAAGAAGCCCAAATAGCCGAGGTTGCAAGAGAAAACCAATGACCGACAGATTGTTGGGAACGACCGACATCGCCCGGCACTGCGGCGTAACTACTGAAACAGTAGTGAGTTGGATAAAATCGGGCAAGCTTAATGCCTGCAGCACACCGGGCGGCAGGTACAGGATAGCTGCAAGAAATTGCATCGAGTTTCTCAAGGAGTACGGTATGCCCGTGCCTGAGGACTGGATTGGAGATGACGAAGACGCCGATCAGCAGACCGACGAGGAGAGCAGCCACATGAATCAGTTGGTTCTTCCGAAGACGAACGTGCCGCGGCTGGTAGACAACCTGCGCAAGAGCTACCGTGTTTTCGGGCCAGTGCCCAGAGGCAACTCCAGCGCGTTTGTTGAGCTGGACGACGCCGCAGAGCTTCAACTCGACTACACTACCACGATCTTGCCACCGAAGAAGCTTGTGCTGCCTGCCCAGGAAGAACTACTTGAGTTCAACACACAAACCTGGCAGGCAAGGGAGCCCGAGCCGGACACCAAACCGGTTGCCGCGCTCGGGGTTCATCCGTGCGACATGCAGGGCATCCTCCGGCTGGATTTTGTCTTTCGCAAGGGGCAAGCCGAGTCCAATTACTTCGACCGGCGTGACAGGATGCTGTTCATCGGCACCAGTTGCAACCCGGATGAAAGCTGTTTTTGCAGCGCGGTAGGCACTAACAAGTTTGACGAAGGTTTCGACTTGTTCCTCACGGACATTGGTCAGAGCTACCTCGTGAGCATTCTTACCGACCGTGGCCGCGAGGTGCTGAAGGGTCTGGGAACCAAGGCGGCCGACGAGATCGACCTCAACGAGATGGCGAAAGCCCGCGAGCGCTGCTCGACCCATGCCGGCGGCCAGATGCAGCCGAGCGCGTCGACACTGCCCCTTCTGGCAAAAGACGGGGAGGATGCCGCCTTGTGGGAGGACATCGGCAGCCGTTGCCTGGCGTGCGGAACGTGCAACCTTGTGTGCCCGACGTGCTACTGCTTTGATGTTCGCGACGAGCTGAACCTCGACTTGAAGTCGGGCAAGCGCAGCCGCTTTTGGGATAGCTGCCAGCTCGACGAGTTTGCCGAGGTGGCAGGCGGCGAGTCGTTCAGGAAAGAACGCTCCAATCGTCAGAAGCATCGCTTCAACCGCAAGTTTCGCTATCTTGCGGGCGAGTATGGTGCGCCGTTTTGCGTGGGCTGCGGCCGGTGCATACGGCAGTGCGTGGCGAAGATCAGCATTCTCGAAACGGCCAACGACCTGGAGAAGGCCGTGGCAAATCTGTAGAGATGCAGCCCCAACCGGCGCGAATAAGAAGAGTTCTGACCACGGAGAGCACGGCGCTTGAGAGAATGAGAAGGATGAGATCAATTCCCAGACATGCTTCTCATGGATTCCTCAACATAGTTTTCTTTTCTCTCCGTGCCCCCGTGTTCTCCGTGGTTAAATATCTCAGCCCAGGAGTGTATGAACTATGCCAGTCGAAAAAACCGCTTGCAGTTGCAGCGAAAAACTCTATCTGCCCCGGCCTGCAACAATCGTAAAGGTCCGGCAGGTCACGCCAACGGAAAAGCTTTTTGAGCTGCGGCTCGACGACGGCTCCGACCTGGGCCACCAGCCCGGCCAGTTTGTGGAAGTATCGCTCTTCGGATACGGCGAGGCTCCGATCTCCGTATCATCCTCGCCCACAAGAAAGGGCACCTTCGAGCTGTGCGTCCGCGCCGCCGGAAGCCTCACAAACGCAATGCACAAGCTGCCCGAGGGCGCCACAATCGGCATTCGGGGCCCATACGGAAACGGGTTCGACACCGAACAGCTCAAGGGCAAGGACATTCTCTTCATCGGCGGCGGCATCGGCCTGGTGCCGCTCAGGTCGCTCATCAATTACGTGCTCGACAATCGCGGCGACTACGGCAAAACCACCATCCTCTACGGGACCAAGAGCCCCGCCGAGATCCTTTTCACCGACGAACTCAAGGCGTGGGAAGAAGACCCAACCGTGGATTTCCGAATGACCGTCGACAGAGGCGACGAAAACTGGACCGGGCACATCGGCGTGATCACAACGCTGCTGGAAGACCTCGAAACCGGGCCCGCCACAACATACGCCGTAGTAGTGGGGCCGCCCATCATGTACAAATTTGTTCTGTTGTCGCTGAGATCCCAGGATTTCCGCGACGACCACGTCATTGTGTCGCTCGAGCGCCGAATGAAATGCGGCGTGGGCAAATGCGGCCACTGCCAGATGAACTCGATCTACGTTTGTCAGGACGGCCCTGTCTTCAACTATGCCAGGATCAAGGATTTCCCGGAGGCCTTCTAAATGAAACCAAAGGTTGCATTCTTTGATTTCACCAGTTGCGAGGGATGCCAGCTCCAGAAACTCAACTGCGAAGATGAGCTGGTGACAATCCTGAGCGCCGTGGAAGTAGTTAACTTCCGCGAAGCAACCAGCGTAAGGCGCGACGACTACGACATTGCGTTCGTCGAAGGATCAATCTCCTCGCCAACGTGCGTCGAGAGGATCAGGAAAATCCGCGAAAACGCCAAGGTGCTCGTGGCCATCGGAGCCTGCGCAACCACCGGCGGCATCAATATGCTCAAAAACTTCCGGCCGCTCGAGGAGGTGCGCGAGTACGTGTACGGCGACAAGGCCGGCTACTTCGACACGCTCCCCGTGCGGCCGGTAGGCCAGGTAGTGAAGGTGGACTACAAGATTCACGGCTGCCCGATGGACAAGCAGGATTACATCGAAACAGTCACGGCGCTCCTCTCCGGGCGCGAGCCCAGGCTGACCCGCTACCCGGTGTGCGTTGAATGCAAAACGGCCGAAAACCCGTGCCGTTACGACTTCGGCGAGATATGCCTGGGGCCCGTCACACGGGCCGGATGCGGCGCACGGTGCCCCTCGAACAACGCCATCTGCTTCGGATGTCGCGGCCTGGTAGACGATCCGAAAACCGACGCCGCCGATGACGTCCTCAGGGAACGAGGCCTGAGCGTGCAGGATATTCTCAAGAAGTACCGCCTGTTTTGCGGTTACGCGGAGGTGGCTCAATGAACACCACGGAAATGAACATCAACGTAAACCACGTCACACGGGTTGAAGGCCACGGCAACATAGTGGTCAACATCAAAGACGGAACGCTCGAGAAGTGCGAGCTGCAGATAGTGGAGGCGCCGCGCTTCTTCGAAGCCTTCCTGCGAGGAAGAAGCTGGAAAGAAGCGGCGCTCATCACCAGCCGGATCTGCGGCATCTGCTCGCCGGGTCATCAGCTCACAAGCCTCAAGGCCACCGAAGATGCGATGGGCATCGAAATCTCCGACCAAACCGAGCTGCTGCGCAAGATAATGGTCGGCGGGTCCTTTCTGCAAAGCCACGTCCTCCACGTATACTTCCTTGCCGCGCCCGATCTCGTAAACGTGCCCTCGGTGATACCCCTCATCGAAACCCACCCCGATGTTGTCAAGCGCGCGCTCAAGCTCAAGAAACTCGCCAACAACATCTGCGACGTCGTCGGCGGCCGTGCCGTGCACCCGATAACAATGGTGCCCGGCGGATTCACCAAGGTGCCCACCGCACGGCAGCTCGGGGCCCTGCGCGAGCAGACTGTAGAGGCACTGCCCGACGTAATAGCAACCGTCGAGCTGATAGCATCACTCGCCGGCGGCCTGCCCGACTTCACCCGCGAAACGGAATACATCTCGCTGGACGGAGGAAACGGCGAGTATCCGCTTTACGACGGCGACATCCGCTCGTCCGACACCGGCCTCACGCCGGCCAGGAACTATCGCAAGATGACCAACGAGCGCATCGAGCCGCACTCCTCGTCGAAGCTCGCCGCCGTCAACAGGTCGTCGTTCATGGTCGGGGCGCTCGCCCGCTGCAACAACAACTCCGACAAGTTCAACGAAACAGCCGCCAAGGCAGCCCAGATGCTCGGATACGAAGCGCCCTGCAACAACCCATACTTCAACAATGTCTGCCAGGTCATAGAAGTCGGCCAGGTCGTAGAAGACACCATCCGCTGGATCGACGAGCTGGCGGCAATGGGCCCAAAAGAAGAGCCCGTCGACATCAAGCCGCGCGCCGGCACCGGCATCGGCGCCACCGAAGTGCCGCGCGGCATCCTGTATCATGAATACACCTACGACGAAGACGGCACCGTTGTCGACGCCAACTGCGTCATCCCCACCGGCCAGAACGTGGCCAGCATCCAGGACGACATGACCAAGCTCGTGCCCGAGATGATCGACGCCGGCAAGAGCAAAGAAGAAATCACCTTCGCCCTCGAGATGCTCGTGAGAGCCTACGACCCCTGCATCAGTTGCTCGGTGCATCTGCTCGACGTCGAATTCGTAAAGTAAGGAAAGCACCCGATTGAAAAGCCTGCGCATAATCGGAGTAGGAAACTCAGCGGCCGCCGATGACGGAGCCGGGCCGGCCGTTATCGAAGAACTCCGCAAGCATCCACTGCCGGATGGCGTCGACGCGGAATCAGTAGGCGCCGATGCCCTCGCCGTCATCGAGTACCTCGAGGAAGACGCCGATGTCATCATCGTGGATGCAGTTCGCATGGCGCAACGGCCCGGAAAGGTCTTGACTTTTCCGGCCGAAGATGCGAAAGTTAAAATCAAGGCTGACACGTTCTCGTTGCACGGAATCGGCCTGGCCCACGCCTTTGAGCTGGCGAAGCGTCTGAAGCTCCCCGCGATGGTGACAATCGTCGGCATCGAGCCCGAGACCGTAGAGCCCGGGCAGCCGATGTCGCAGGCCGTAACCGATGCAATACCCCAGGCCGCCGAGGCAGTGCTGGGCCTGGTGAAGTCAAGAAAAGACCAATCAGCAACACCACTCGAGACACAGGAGAAGCCCATGGCGAAAAAGGTCTTGATCGTCGACGACGACCCCGATATCGTGGAAGCCGAGAAGATGATCCTCGAGAGCGAAGGCTACGAGGTGGATTCCGCACCCGACGGCGAAAGCGGCCTCGCAAAAGCCAGGGAAATCAAGCCCGACCTAATCATCCTCGATGTCATGATGGCCACGATGGACCAGGGCTTCCAGGTAGCCTACAAGCTGAGGCAATCCGACGAACTCAAGAACATTCCCATCATGATGACAACCTCCATCGGCCAAGTTACCAATTTCAAGTTCGATCCTGAAAAAGACGCAGATTTCCTCCCTGTTGACGTATTCATCGAAAAACCAATAAAGCCCGCAACCCTTATCGCCAACGTCGAGAAACTCCTGGGGGCCTGACACAAGCCTTCAGTGGCAAGGGAGGAGTGCCCTGCCGGACAACGCCAAGCACAGCCCAGCCGACCACCTCGACCTGAGAGCCGGTGAGCTGAGCGAGCGCGTGGGGTGGTTTATTCTCCTGCGCTGGCTGGCCATCGCCGCGATTGTCTTCGCGGTGGCCGTGGGCAAGCTCCTGCTCGGCCTCGAAGACCTGACCGCCGACAAGATCCTTGCCTTGGCGGGCTCGCTCTTTTTGCTGAACTGCGCCTACACGCTGGCCGCGCGGCGCCTGCACAAGCGCTCGGAGCCGGGCAAGAAGCGCCACCTCAGGGCCGTAGGCATATTCGCCGCCACGCAGATCGTCCTCGACCTTTTCATCCTCACGTGCATCCTC
>JABMSA010000492.1 GCA_013202185.1 Planctomycetota bacterium | reverse complement strand
CACTGATTCCCACGTACAGCCGCTGGTCTCCTTCGGTCTTCTCGCCATCCCACCGCCATGGGGGCTCGGGGCCGGATTGCCGGATTAGGGCTTCCGTGGCGCAGCCGCAGAACAAAGACAGTGCAACAAGGCACACAACGGCAGCGGCTATGGTCTTCGTGGCGCGTAGAGAGCCGCGCCAGCTACTTGGCAACCTCATCGACAAGCCGGTCATATTCCTTTTCCGGGTAGGCTGTTAGGACGTAGTACTTGTAGCGAGTGAAGGCCCTTCCCAGAAAGGATTCCCGGATCTTCCACCGCTCGTAGTAGTATTCTTGCGGCTGCATGCCCCGCACGATTTCCTTGGCTTTTGCCCTGACCCTGGCAAGCACATCGCCTTTTGCCCCACGTTCTTGCCTTTGTGAGCAGGCCCCTCTCTGCCTTCTGTTTCTGTGAGGACGCTTTCGACATCAGTGGCGATGCTCTGAGCGGCAAGCTCAGCCGCGTTCGTGAGCGCCAACCTGCGCCCCTCGGCCTCGTTCAGGGCGTTATCCGCCAGGCCAATGCCCACGTAGAAGCGATTGCCGTCACTCGGTTCCGGCGGGATCATTGTCCATGTGGGGCGCGGGGTGTCTGGAGTCGCTTTGATCCGGGTCTCGGTGGCGCAGCCCGCTGACAGTACCGCGACAAGCCCGACGACCGCCGCCAAAAACAATGGTCTCAATTCAACGTTCCGAAGCATTCCATTTCTCCTTTCTACACTAGCCAAAACTTCACCGAAGGCATTGTAACACAGTTTGGACGAATGTCAACTTTGTTTTCCGCCCAGCCAAGTGGACAGTGCTGGGGCTTGCGGTTCGGTCGGGGGCGCCGGACCTCGGTGCCTAGTCTAGCCGGCCCGTCAGACGCTCTGTGTCTGCCGTTCGTTGCCAGGATTCCTTCATCATGCCCGGCCCTGTCAACTCCCAAAGATGTCTAAGTTGCACCAGACACAACACATGAGAGCATTTTACACAATCTGCATCAAATGTCAAGCCTTTTCTTGTCCATTTGTACACTCGTGAAGCTGGCGAAGGTTCTGTGCTTTTCTCATCATCACCTCGTTTCCCTACTCAAAAGCATACACTCCGAGGTCGGCGATGTCAAGGGAAACAGCCAATGAATCGCAACTGCGATCCCGGGGCGGAAATGATGCACAGCCAAGCGAGTCCTTCTGCCGGTGCAATGCTTCATCGGCGGTCCAGCGTGAGGCATTGATCACCGTTCCTCAGTGGAAGCCCAGATCACCCACGACCCAAGTCCGGAAACTCACGCAATTGTGCCAGGGTTATGTTCCCAGAACGCACGGAGCGGTTCCATAGGTCTCTTGGGCTCCAAGCCGGGTCACCTGTGCTCTGCACGAAAAAGGTGAGCCTATTGGGCTTACTGTCCTTGGCCATGACCGTACACAATCGAAAGGCGCCGAGATGCTTGGGTTTCCAGTCTTGCCAGTTGGTCGCGACGCACGAGTTACTTCTTTCTGGGCAATCCGGTAATTACCGAATTCCGTCCGGAAATACCGAGAATTCCCGCATAAACTCGTCACCTCAGAAAAGCGCTTGTAAACGCCTTCGAGATATGGTATGCTGTTACTGGTAAACGACTTTCAGGCTTCTCGGCGGGCCTTCCCCAGCCGCCTGTTAACCGTTAGGTTGCTGGTTCGAATCCAGCCCGGGGAGCCAAACAAAAAACACCGAACTTTTGACCGCACAACGGTTAACGAAGCCCTGAAGTTTATGGACTTCAGGGCTTTTTTCGATAACCCTTTGCACGTAAAGAGCTTAGGAAGCCGCTTGAGGGAACGGGCGTACTCTCGGTTTTTCGGACGAGAAACCGACTCGCAGCCGGAACTGCCACATTTCCGCCCGCACCCTCGAACGTACCCTCCAAAACTCTCAGATTCTCTGTTTAACGCTGGCTCAGGGGTTAACAGCCACGTCCCCACCGCAGCCCCGAATGGTTGTGAAATTTTCTATTGACTCGCGACTTGCCAAGACGTACAATCAGCGGTCAAAAGCGAGGTCGCACCCATGCTCGATAGGAACGCAGATACGGTCGTTTCCAGTGTCGGCCCGTCATCGCCTGGTTCGGCCGAGCGTAAGGACACCGCCTGGCGTAGCGAAGCCGAGCAGCCTGCCGCGAAGGCTAGTGCCGAGCCGAAGTTGCTTGACCGCTTGGCGCAGGCGCTACGCTCCCGCCATTACAGCCGACGGACCGAGCAGACGTATTGCCATTGGGTCAAGAGGTACATTTTCTTCCAAAGGCACGTCACCCCGCCGAGATGGCCGAAGCCTGCGTCTGCGGATTCAGGGTATCGACTTCTCGCGGAACGAGATTCTGGTTCGTGACGGCAAGGGTTCGAAGGACCGAATTACGATGCTGCCTGTTTCGCTGAAAGCACCGCTTCAGGAGCACCTGAAGAAGGTTAAGGCGGTGCATGAGCGCGACCTTGCGGACGGCTGGGGCCGCGTGCAACTGCCGATGGCTCTCGACCGAAAGTATCCCAACGCCCCCAGCGAATGGCGTTGGCAATGGGTCTTCCCCCAGGAAAAGCGCTGGAAGAACACCAAGACCGGCGTGGAAGGGCGACACCACGTTCACGAAACGATACTTCAGCGGGCGGTCAAGGAGGCGGTGAGCAAGGCGAACGTGGTGAAGCACGTGGGGTGCCATACGTTTCGGCATTCCTTCGCTACCCACCTGCTCGAAAGCGGCTATGACATCCGAACGATCCAGGAACTGCTTGGGCACAAGGACGTGAGTACGACCATGATCTACACGCACGTCCTGAATAAGGGAGGCCACGGCGTGAGGAGTCCGGTCGATGGCTTGTGAATCGTCTTATACAGACTGTATAAGACGGAGGTGGCTCAGCAACGTTCCGGCGGAAGTGCTGGCGCAAGAAGCAGTTGCGGCAGACGAGTGTCGTTTGCCGCCGGGTTTAGGCAGAGCTGGACAGTCTGCTTCTACCGGATTATACAGCCTGTCCAATCATTGTTGGACAGAAAGACCATATGACAAGACTGCATCAGCAAACAGCCAATTGCTCGGATGTTGACGTTCTGATTGGGCAACAGGATAGTCCATCGTTTCGTGTGCTGCTGCCCGAGTGGATCCGGGGCAAGGGGGTGAAGCATACAGGGCTGTTACACGTGATTCCCGGGACGTGGAGGAAAGATGCGCAAGGCCTGTCGGGACACTTTACCGTCGCGGATCAGTTGGAGATCGCCGTCGTCGTGGAGACGGAACAGACCGCGGTCAGTGTCACGCTGGCCGTGAAGAATGTTGAACAGTCGACCATTTCGAATGTGTGGGCAAATGTGTGCACAGGAGTAAATCATCTGCCGGGAAACCCCGGCTGGAGCAACGAACGGTTCATGCCGTCCGCACCACTGGATCGCGCCGTGCAAGGGCGCTATTGGTTTGAAGTCGCGACTCCGCGCCGGCTGTTTGCCTTCGTCGGCGGCAAGTGGATTCCGATGCACCCCTGCCCCGATCTGCCAGACCCGGCCGCGGTCCCGCTTTACAGTTTCACGCCGAGCGCGGATGCAGAGGCCTGCGCCTGTGCCGTCGAAAACGTCGAAGGCGGGCTTTGGTTCTATCAGTACTGGAACACGCCGTGTCGTTGGTGCACGCCGTGTCCTGGCAATGCCTGCATGCACATGGTCCCGTTCTTGACCGAACGACTGTCGCCAGGAGCGACCGTCGGCATTCGCGGGCGCGTTGGGATGCATGAGGGGACCAGGTCATCGCTTGAAGAATACTTCGCCCTCTTGGCAAGGAACAACAACCTGTCCAACAAACCGGGTGCATGCGACGGCGCGAAGCGCGCCGCGCGTGACCCGTGACGGTTGGGCGTGTCATGCTTCAGACGGAATTGGACATTTCCCCTGTTTCGGTTATAATGTAACCAGCAAGGAGAAACGTCCCTATGGAACACAAACGTCGCCACTTCACGCCCGAAGAAAAAGTCGCCGTCCTGCGCCGCCACTTGCTGGACAAGGTGCCCGTCTCTGACCTGTGCGACGAGCTGGGCCTGCAGCCCAACCAGTTCTACCTCTGGCAGAAAGCTTTCTTCGAGAACGGTGCCGCCGCCTTCGCCGGTAAAACCGATTCGAGAAGCCAGAAGCGCGAAGTTGAGCTGCAAGCCCTGCGCTCCAAGCTCGCCCGCAAGGACGAGGTGATCGCCGAGATCATGGCCTCCCACATCGAGCTAAAAAAAAGTCTTGGGGAGATCTGAAAAGCCGCTGGACACAGCCCGATGTCCGCGACGAGATCGTCGACTACGTGCGCGGCTGGTCGTGCAAAACCGAAATCCGCGAGTCGCACCTGGTGAAGTTGATCGGCCTTGCTCGCAGCAAGTTCTACAACTGGCGCGACCGCCACGGCAAGGTCAACGAGCACAACAAACTGGTGCCGCGCGACTGCTGGCTTGACCCTTGCGAAATCGACGCCATCGTCCGCTTCCGCGGCGAGCATCCGCACGACGGCTACCGGACGCTCACGTATATGATGATGGACGCCGATGTGGCGGCCGCCAGCCCCAGCAGCGTGTATCGCGTGCTGAAAAAACGCGGCCTGCTCGCACGCTGGAACCGCACGCCGTCAAAGAAAGGGACTGGATTCGTGCAGCCTCTGGAAGCCCACGAACACTGGCATACGGACGTGACTTACGTCAACGTCCGGGGCACCTTCTTCTACCTGGCGAGCCTGCTTGACGGCTTCAGCCGCTACATCGTGCACTGGGAGATCCGCGAACAGATGACCGAACGCGACGTCGAAACCATCGTGCAGCGGGCACGCGAGGCCTTCCCCACGGCCAAGCCGCGCATCATCTCCGACAACGGCCCGCAATTCATCGCCCGCGACTTCAACGCGTTCATCCGCCAGTGCGGAATGACGCACGTGAAAACCTCGCCGTACTATCCGCAGAGCAACGGCAAAATCGAGCGGTGGCACGGCACGCTGAAACGAGAATGCATCCGCCCGGGGACGCCGCTTTCCCTCGACGATGCCCGCCGGATCGTGGGGCAATGGGTCGAACACTACAACACCGTGCGGCTGCACAGCGCCATCGACTACATCGCACCCAAGGACAAACTCGAAGGCCGCGCCCAGGCCATCCTGGCGGCCCGCGACGCCAAGCTCGCCGCCGCACGCGAAAAGCGGCGCATCAAGCGGCAACAGATGCGCAAAAATGGCCTTGACAACCGACACGCAAGATGCTATACTGCCTGCAGCCGGTGAAACGGAAGCGAGTGTTGCTGGAGAGCGCACCGCCAGGGATAACCGGCCGGGGTGCGACGGATATCCGTCTGGGGGAGCTGAACAAACCGGCTCCCCCTCCCTTCACGTCGCCCAAAGGGATATCCAGAGCATCCCCCATGCCTTCTTAAACTCCGACTTGCCGGAGGCAAGTCGTCATCTTAACGGCAAGGGTGATTTGTCCAATTCACGGTGAACCAGTACAGGCGGAGAAACACAATGATTGATGATGCAAGACGATGCTTTCCGGAACTGCGAATTCCGGCTGTGGACGGTGACTTCAAGCTGGTCTACGAACCAGAGCCGGCACGCCCGAATTCCTGGATGGTCAATGATCACTGTCTCATTCGAGACATGGACGGTAATGTTCATTTCTTTGGCATCGAGAATCCGTTCCCCAGCACAAGGCAGGCGCTGGAACAACTCAAAGAACTCGCTGTCGGCTCTGATTCTTCTCTGAGTGAGGTGATAGCGGACGACGCACTCGTCCCGTCCGATAGGCCATTCATCAGTACTTTGTATAAACTCATGCACGGGCATTTGTATGCTCCGGGCACTCACTTCCGGGTTGGTCATGCCGTGGCTAAGAGTGTTTGGGGGCCGTGGCAACGATGCCCGGCTGCCTTGGATGGCGGCGAGGAACGGCATCTACACGGCTCGCCGTTTGTTATCGGTCACGAAGACCGATATTGGATGTTCGAGCCATCTGCCGGAACGGGGATCTACACAAGTTCGGATTTGAATAACTGGAAAGTGGTGGAGCACGCCACCGAATGGGGAGATCGCCAGGTATTTGGGCCAACTGGACATCGCGACCCCTGCATTCTCCGGGGAGACGACGGGTCGTTCTTCCAGTACTTCGCTGCAGCGGACGCGGAGGGTCGTCACACGATAAGTCTGGCAACCTCCGCCGATCTCCGGCACTGGTCGCCGGAGGCGCCCTGCTATGTGGATGCGAGCCTGCCGCCGTATACCCCCTCGTCTTTCGGCATTTTCGAATCACCGTTCGT
>JABMSA010000491.1 GCA_013202185.1 Planctomycetota bacterium | reverse complement strand
AGTTCGTCGTCCATCTTGGCCAGGAACATCTGGAAACCGCCCATTTCCTGCACGGTCAGATACTCGCCAACCATCGAGCAGGCGGTTTCGATTCCGGCGTCAGTCAGGATCTTTCTCGCAGCCCGATAGATCAGGAACATCTCCATGTGCGTCGTGGCGCCCGAACCGTTGACCATCAGGAGAACCTTGTCGCCACTGACCGCTCCGATGGCCGCGATAAGGCGATCGACCATCACCTTGGCGGTGTCGTCGGCGGACAGGATCTTGCAGGGGCCCGTACCGGCCTCGCCGTGCTGACCCATACCGATTTCCATCTCGTCATCGGCAATGTCGCCGATTTCCCCGCCGTTCTGCGGGTGAGTGGCGATTTTCATCGCAACGGCGAGAGTGGCCATATTGTTGTTGAATCGCTCGGCGATCGCGAAAACTTCGTCGAGGCTCTTTCCTGCTTCCGCGGCCGCTCCGGCGACTTTGTACAGCGGTACGCAGCCGACGAGTCCTCTTTTGTCCTCGGCCGGCGCGTCGGCGCCGGGAGCGATGTCTTCGTGGGTCAGGATCATCTTGACGTTGAGCCCGGCTTCCTCGGCCATTTCCATGGCGATATTGGCGTTGAGCACGTCGCCAGCGTGATTGAGGACCACGAACAGGATGCCGGCTTCGCGATTCATCATCTTGAGGGCTTCGAAGACCTTCGGACCGTTCGGCGCGGCGAAAATATCGCCGACAACGCTGATATCGATGAGGCCTTCCCCGACGAACGCCTGGAGAGCGGGCTCATGACCCGATCCGCCGAGCGTGACGATGGCAACCTTATCAGGGTCTTTCGCCGCGGCGCGGCATACGAGTTTCTCGCTGACAAGCGTCAGTTTGTCCGAGAAGGCGGTGCACAGACCGTCGAGCAGCTCGGCGGTGAGATTTGCCGGATCGTTAATGAACTTCTTCATAGCCATAAGATTCGCCTTTCTAGTTAGATGTTGTCATGGCAAAACGCTTTGCATATACTAAAACAAAACTCAGGTTCCATGGTTCGCCCGATCCGAAGTCAAGCTGAACACACCAACTTGACGCCCGGATTACCACGAGCCTCCATGCTCCTGCCTACCGGTAGGGGACTAATATAGGAAATAACGCTACGGCACGCAAGAGCCTTCAGGAGCACAAAAGTGAAACTCGATAACAGCGATTTCTACGATGCCGAGGGCCAATTCCTCGGCGACCAGGCCAGAGACGCCTACTTTGCAATGTTTGAGGCGTTTAACTATCCCATCACCGACAAGCTGCGCAACGATATGTGGGCCATCGATTTCGGCCTCGGCGACTTCGTCAACGTCGGAATGGGAGGAGTATTCTGGGTGAACGACGCGGAACACAAGTACTTCGGGCACGAAATATTCCTGCTGCCCGGACAGATGATCGTCGAACACGCGCACGTCGAGGCCGGCGATGTCGTAGCGAAAATGGAGAGCTGGCAGGTGCGGCACGGAATGATATACACTTTCGCCGAGGGCGAAGAAACCACACCGTGCCCCGTCGAGACGCCGGCCAGTCAAGCCGAATTCATCACAGCAAGATGCGTCAAGGAAGTGAACATCGGCGAAATCGACGCCCTGAATCGTCAGACGGCCAGGCATTTCATGCTCGGCGGGCCCAACGGTGCGATCGTTACCGAATACGCCACTTTCCACGACAATGACGGCCTGAGATTCACCAACCCCGATGTGAAATTCTAAGATTTTTTAAATTCCTAACCCACCAGGAGCAGACATGAAATTCCACCATATTGGCATCCCCACCGATCAGCAGCACGAAGGCGAAAAATACCTCGAAGGCGGAAAAGTCTTCTACACCGACCCCGAAGCCTCCGAATACAGGATCGAATGGCTGCGGTTCGAGCCCGACAGCCCCATGCCCGAAGAACTCAGGACCAAGCCGCACGCGGCGTTCCTGGTCGACGATATCCAAACCGCCATCGAAGGCAAGAACGTCCTGATCGAGCCGTTCGAGGTGTTCGAAGGTCTGACCATCGCTTTCATCATGGTGGACACCGCACCGGTCGAATTGATGCAAATGGCCGAATAGACGCTCTCGCCGGGAAACCGGCGGTGAGTATCTCCGAGCACCAAACGCACCAACGATGCCGAGCAGATCACCCCCGGCCGCGCCGGCGGTCCGTCACCACCCTCACTGCATGGCGGTCAGCAGTGCTTTTGCGGCGACGGCGGCCTTGGTGTCGGGATACTTCTCGACGGTTTTCTTGAGCATCTCGATGGATTTGGCTCGCAGGTTCATCTCGTCGTAGCTTTCAGCGAGTTTTACGAGTCTCCCGGCTTTCTGCTCATCGGTGGAAGCGGACTTCGGCGGTTTGGTCGGACTCGTGACGGTAGAGGGGCGCGTGGTGGGCTTGGGCTTGACGCCGGTGGGCAGTTTGGGTTTTGTCACGATTCTCGTGGGCTTCTTCCACGGCGTTACGGTAACCGATGGTTTAGCCTTCTTGGGCGTGGGGTCTTTCTTTTTTATGCCGGCAATCTGCTCAATGGTCTTGACGCCCATGACCTTTCCGAATCCACGTATCGAAGCCGCCATCACCACCCTGATGCCTTGAGGCGAGAGTTTCCGGGGCAGTTCCCACCAGTAGTCGTGCACCTTACCGTCCTTTCCGGGCATGGCGGCCTTGACGAGGGTCTTGCTGCCCCGGAGTATCATAACGCTAGGCCGCCCCTTCGCTTTACGAGTGTTGGAAAAACTGATCGGCCCGTACTCCTCGCCGCCAGCGCCTGTTATTTTAGTCGGAGGCCTGATCCCGAGCTTTCTGACGATCCGCTTGTTGTTCTTGTTCTTCT
>JABMSA010000490.1 GCA_013202185.1 Planctomycetota bacterium | reverse complement strand
TCGGAGAATGGAATAGGGAGTATCTGGAGCGAGTACCAACTGAGCGCGCCGGTGAGCGTAGGCAGCAGGAGGTAAACGGACCCGAACACGAGCCCTATGGCGCCGCCGATCGAGAAGACGCGCCACCGCCAGGTTTTTTCGGCGTCGGCGGAGTCTCTCTCCGGCGGCGTGTCGACGTCTTCGGCCACCGCCAATATGCCCTGTGCGCCGATGGGTGCCATCGGAAACGGCAGCTTCTCGATGTCGCTGGTGAGGCGAAAGAGCCCGTAGCCCAGGATCATGTTTGAAATCTGCCCGAAGAACGATCCGAACAGCACCATGCCGATCACCGGCAGCCAGTCCCAGTGAAGAAAAGTGCGCAGGCCGTATGATTCCGAGCTGGGCGGCGGGGCGAACCACCGCGGGAGGTGTTCGGCTATGCCTCTGGCCGCTGCGGCGTCGCTGTTCACGAAAAACTGGTTCCACAACATCCCGGAAAACGGCATGCCCATTGCGGCCGACGACATGAAAAACAGGACGAATATCTCGGATTTGTTGAGGCGCCTGTGCGCCCGCCTGGCCACCTCCACAAACAGGATCACCGTTACCCACTGAGCGGCGGCGCCCATCTCCATTGCGCCCGCCAGCAGGCCCATGTAAATGGCGCCGGGCACCATCAGCAGCGCCACAAACAGCGCCCCCATCAAGGACGACCACCTGAAGCCGTCCTCGAATGTCGACGGCACCTCCATCACCCGTCGAAACTCTTCGAGTTCCTTGTCGATGTGTTCGGCCATCAGCGCGTCCTCGGTTTGTCACTCATCGTCGCCGCCGCCGGGTTCATCCCTGTATGTGTTTGGGGTGAGACGCAACCATCGCGTCCGAATCGTCCTCGTCCTCGTCGTCGTCGTCGAACGGTTCTCCGCTGAACTTTCGCTCCTGCCGGACGAGCCGGCAGGGGGCGGGATTTTTTGCCGGTGCCGTTTTCGCTGCCGAACTTTGCCTCCGGTGGGACGAGCCCACCGGGGACACTCCAGAGCCGAGACGTGTCATCCCGGGCCACGCCAAACGGATGCCTGGCCCGGTAGCGAAGAACATTGCCGGAGTCGACCATTCGGCAGTTGTTCCCCTTGTTATGTTGAGGCGTCCTCGGTTTGTCACTCATCGTCGTCGCCGCCGGGGCTTTCATTTTTGTCACGTTCGTTTGCATCCTCGCCGAGCTTGGTGAGCGTTCGCCGGCGGTAGATCTCCATTGTCTTGTTTGGCAGCGAGCGCCAGAAAAGGAACTGCTGCCGCAGGTCGTCGAGAAACACCTTGTTGAGGCGGTGCCAGTCTTTGGGCTGGCCCGAGGTGCGCTCGAGCATTATCTGTACCTCGTCGATGCCCGGAATTTCGCTGGGCACGCTGTGCAGTGCAAACCGCTGGCTCACGCCCAGGTCGAACGGCGAGAGCGTGATGTGCGATGCCAGGCCCAGCGAGCCGTCTTCGGCGCGCACCAGCCCTGTTTGCCGGGCCATGAACCGCCCGAGCCCCGTGTCGCTGTAGTTGTCGAAATGCTCCTCGAGAAAGCTCACTACACCCGTGATGTCATACTCCGACACAGTGAACGGAAACACGAGGTTCCACACGTCGCCCTCGGGCCTGGGCGGCCGCCAGGACCGCATCAGGCCGGGGTTCGCCGACCGCGACGCCTTGATCGCAGGGTAGATCGCCGAGATCATCACGGTTGCCATTACGATCAGGATGGTCGTAATAGTATTGGTGGACGACATGTTCATATCCGGCGGCCGGACCAGCCCGTAGCTTGCCAGCACCGCCAGTATCTTGACGGAGGCCTGTGCAACCAGGTAGCCGCCCATTCCGCCGATGAGCGAGTATATCATCGATTCGGCGAAGAAGAGCGTTGCCACGTGGCGAGGCGCCAGCCCAACCGCGCTGAATGTGTAGATCTCCTTCTCGCGGTCGGTTACCGAGCCCAGCATCGTGCCAAACACCACCAGCCCTCCCAGCAGTATCGGAAACAGCAGGTCCTTGGCGCCCGACGCGGCAAGAACCGTGCCCAGGAGGTGAAGATACACACCGTTGACGCGCGTTGCCGCGACCGGCACCGTCAGGATTCGTGCGAGGTCTTCGGCTATGCCCACTGCGGCCGCCGAGTCGCCGGTGTAGAGCATCAGCCCGTAGAGGTCGGCGTCGAGCAGCTCGGCGGTGCGCGTCGAGACGACCGCCACGGAGTCTACCGGCAGGTCGGTCCAGGTGCCGCGCGTTTCCATGGCTTCGATCGTCGCGGCCCCTCCCCGCCGCGACGATGTAACGTCGGTGAAGTCCACCGGCAGAATACCGCTGCCGTCCATGTCGGTGGCCGTAGCGACCCTTGCGGCATCGAGCAGCGGGCCGACGTTCAGCGGCACGCCGCTGAGCATGACCTGGTCGCCGGGCTTTACGCCGAGCTTTCGGGCTACGGCTTGCGTCACGAGCACCTTGCCTTCGAGTTCGTCGCCGAAGAGCGCCGCCAGATCGCCCCTGTGCTTCAGCTCGGCCGGGTTCAAGCCGAGCAGCCCTCGGACGGTCACCGGGTTCGAGCCGTCGCGAAGTGTAACGAGCATCCCGGGGTCGTCCTGCAATGTCGGGCATATCCATCGGCGCGGGCAGAGGTCCGCTTGTTGGCCCCAGCGCCCGCCGAGCACGTCTACCAGGTCGGGCCCCAGCGGCTGCCAGTCTATCGCATGCACCCACACGCCGGCGTACGGCGGATTCGGCTCGGAAAATACTTTTACGATGCCTCGCCGCGTGCTGAACGACGCAAAGCAGAGAATCGTGTAGGTGAGGAGGATGATGGTAACGGCCGTGAGCGTGGTTCGCAGCGGGCGGCGCCGCATCGTGGAGATGCCCATCTGCATTGCGGCGAGAAACGTGCCAACCTTCGACACGCCGGCCACGTGCGCGCCCGACGTTGCCCCCTGAAGAACCTTCAGCTCCATCTCGAACTTGCGCATCAGAATGAAAATAACCAGCGTCGACATCACCACCACAGCGAAGCCCAGGAAAATGATCACCGGTGTGTTGGCCACTGCAAACGCCGGATGCGACACGAACAGCGTAATGAATGTTGCAACGAAGAAAACGGTTGCCCAGATGATCTGCCGGTAGATCATCGCGGAGCCGACCGCCACCCTCTCAACGGCAAACGCAAACGGCACCGACAGCCCAAGCAGTATCAACACGGCAAAAACGAGGTCGTCGAGCATTGCGCGCGCCTGGCGATACACCGGCTGCGAAGCCATGAACGAGCTGGCGGCCAGTGCTTCACTCCGGACGGGGTCGGCCTCTGCATCGGCGGCGGCGAGCAGATCTTCGGCGCGGCCGTGAAGCTCGCTTAGCGACGAGTCGGTGATGTCTTTCTTCCTCAGCTTATCGAGGCGCAACTCGTTGAGGTGCCACAAGTCTGCGGCCGAGCGCCGGGCCATTGTCATCGGCTCCCACGGCGAAGTCATCGAGAAGCCGCGCCCAAGCTCCAGGCCGCCGCCGTGGGTGCCCGGGCGCGTCGTCCCGGCGATGTTCAGCCCGACCACGTGTGCCAGGCCGAAGAGCTTTACGGCATCCACACGCTCATCGCAATACCAGTGGAAGATGCCGTCTGCCATGAGCTCGAAAGACTTCTTGGCGTCCAGCCGTGCATTGGACCGTGCTTCGTAGACCGCCATAGCGCTGTTGGGCCGCACCGACGCCCCAGGCTGCGGAGGAAGCAGCACCAGCCCCGAGCGGCAGCGGAATATGGTACACCGATACGTAAACCAGACGTAGGAGTTCATGTCTGAGGCCTGCACAATGGCGCCGCGCTCATCGAACAATGCGGCAAAGCCACCCGTCGGCATGTTCCAAGGGGGCGCCGTTGAAACCGGCCCAAACGCGTACGTGCCGTTGCGGTTGGTGCGCAATACCTGAAAATCATCGAAGGCGTAGGGCTTGCGCGGATCGAACGCGGCGCTCCTGTGCTTCTTCGCCCAGAACTGCACAATCGCGCCGGGCATGGGAATGTTGCGGATCGCGCTGCCCGCCAGCGCGCCCATGACCATCGTGCCCTCGGCGGCGCCGTTGTTAAACTCGGGCAGGGAATACCGCGTGTTGGCCTCGACCGTGCGCCGAAGCGACAGCGCCTTCTGATCGGCCACCACGGGCGACATGCCGTCACCGGCATTTGGCTGTGAGTCTCCCACGGCAGGCAAGCCGCCGGCGCCCTCCAGGCGCGGGGCTTCGGGGGCTACGGCCGCCTCCTTCTCCTCGCTCCAATCTATCGTTTGCTCGGCCATGCTGAACAGCAGCATGCCGATCTCGTCGGTCTGCGCCTCGATGCGGGCCGTATCGATGTTTGCGAGGGTGTCGTCGGGCGTGCCCTCTCGCGCCAGCCGCTCCTGGCACGTGCCGATTGCAAGGTTGTACACCGCCAGCCTGCCTGCGATCTCTCCGCTGTGAATGAAAAACGGCGCCGCGAGCAGCATTCGCGTTTGAGAGAGCGTTTGATCGGCCGACGCAAGCAGGAAGTGCCCGGGCGCGTGGCCCAGTTCCTCGGTTGCGCGGTAGGCGCGCACGAAAGCCGATTGAATCTTTCCGTACAAGCCGGGGTTGTCGGCCTGGGAGTGAAACCCCGAGTCGCCGCCGATGATCAGGCCCCAGTTGGGCGTCGAATCGCCGAGCAACAGCGACACGTGCACCGTGATCCGGTAGTCGCCAACGAGTTCCTTCAGCTCGGTATCCGCGTTGAGCGCCCGATCCTCGAGCCCGAGTTCGGCCCTGCGCAGGCGGGCGTCTTTCGCCACATCGCTCAGGATAATATCGAGTTTCTCGCGGGCGTCGTCGGGCAGGTCGGTTGTGTTCTCGCGGCCGAGCGCCCGCCTCACGGCGTTCCATCGGTCTTTTTCCGGCAGCAGTTTTTTCTCGAGAATTTGTGCGATCTCTTCCGGTCGCGCGGTGTTGGCCGCGCCGGGCCCGTCGCCGGACGTTATCCGGCGAAGCTCCTACCGCAGCGCGTAGATGGTCTTGCTCACGGTGTAGGCGCGCTCGGCCGCCTTGTTGCGAAGGCGGGTCAGAAGCTGCTGCTTCACCGCCCCGCCGCGCTCGTGCGCCCCATCGAGCGGAGCATCAGTGGCCAGCAGCGCCTCGATATCGTCCAGAAACTCCCGCTCGGCATCGAGCCATTTCCTTCGATCCTCGACGTTCACATTGGCCTGCTCCTCGAGTGCGCGATACAGCACGCTGCCGCCGTTGTGGCCTCGGGCCTGGGCGTCGAGAAAAACAAAAAGAACGTGGCGGCGCGGCCGGCGCTTCTTGAATAGCTCGGCAAGCTTGAGCAGCGCCGCGCAGTTTGCGCCGCCGCGAGCACCCGGCGAAAGCTGCGGAACCTCGCCGAACGAGTCCAGCGGCGCAGCCAGGATGAGCATCTCCTCCTTCTCCTGGTCAAACACCGCATCGGTGCCGTTGAGAAAGGCGAGAATGTTTCGGCCGACCACCGGCTCCCAAACGACTTCGCTGTGAATGGCGGCCGGGCCGTGGTCGGGCCCGATGGGGAGGTCGCCGCGCTCGCCGGGATAGTAAAACCTCGGCAGATTGGCGTTTACACTCACATAGTGCGGATGCCATGCCCAGGCCGGCCCGTTGCGAACGAATATCACGGCCTTCGCGCCCAGTCGCAGTGCGCGCATCCAGCCCCTGCCCGCGTTGTAATCGAGCACCGCGATCGCGCCCCGCAAGTTCTTGTTTGCCAGGTCTTGGGCGCTCCCCGCGCCCGCGTACACAAGCGGCCCGGTAATTCCTTCCGGCGGCGTAACGGGCGGAATGATGCCGTTTGGCCTCATTGGCAGCAGCTTCAGCGGCTCGGGCGATCCGGCCACTATCAGCTCGCAACGCTTTGTGCGGGTCTGCGCCGCAGGGAACTCCTGCACGATCAGCTTGTCCACGCCGATCTGCTCGAGGCGTTTCCTGACGTGTTCGGCGGCCACCTCGTACTCGGGCGTTCCCGTGAGCCTGTGATGTGTTCCGGCCAGCGCCCGGCAGTCGCGCTCGAAGGCATCCGACGCCCGCGCCGTGCCCGCCGCCAGCGCGATGCAGATCAGCAGAAGCGCCGCCTTCGATGCCCGGCCGGCCGTGCAGATGCCCGTGCTTTGGCGAAGTTTGTCTGGTCCTTTATGAACCATGCTAGGTGGCCTTGGAAGTACAACTTCCGGTTCTGGTTTCTGAATCGTCCTCGTCGTCGATCCGATCTGCCGCCCCCGGCGGGGGCTCTTGCATGTTTCGCGCCGGTTTCCACGGGCTCACGCCCGTGGCCAGGCGTCTGTCGTCCCCTGCGGGGACTTGCCTCATCTCGTCGTCGTCGTCGTCGATCCGCATTCTTCGACGAGCGTCTTCGCTCGTCATCCCTCCTTCCGAGGCGGGCGTTCATTCGATCCTCATCGCCTCCATGGGAGCGAGGCGTGCGGCCCGCCAGGCGGGATACACAGCGGCTATTGCCGCCAGTACCACGCCTACCCCTGCAGCGACCCCCACTGCGGCCAGCAGCTCTGCCGCCGGCACCGATAGCGCGTATCCGCTGCCGAATACTATTGCCATCCGTGCAAGGCCCAGGAGCGCGCCCAGCATGCCGCCGATGCAGCCGCCTGCCACGCCCATGAAACAGCTCTCGAGCACGAACATCCCCATGACGAAGCCGTCGGTTGCACCCAGGCATTTCATTGTTGCGATCTCGCGGAACCGCTCGGTCACCGACATGAGCATTGCGTTTGAAATGCCGATGATGCACACGAGCATCGATACGAGAATCAGCCAGAACATCCGCTGGCCCAGGCCCATGCCGCCTGTTCCGACGTCCGCGGTCAGCCGTTCGGCCTTCGCCAGCACCAACTCCTCCTCCCGGCCGCGTGCCAGCCGCACAAGTCGTTCGCCGTCGAGATCAATCGCACGGGCACTGGCATCGCGGATGATGTTGGCGTACCAATCGGCGGCCCTGCGGCTCCTGAGCGTGCGCCACATCATTTTCATAGTTACGTCGGCGGGCAACACGTTGCGGCGCTGTGCGAGCGCCTGCCGTGCGGCGGGGCTCTCGAGGCTTTTTTCGATCGCGCGCGTCTCGAGAATGCGCCGCGCCTGCGGGGCGACTACAGGCTGCGCCGACTCGGCGTCGAAGTTGTAACCCGCCTCGCGGATCACGTCGGCAAAGCTCGAGTCGCCCGACGCAACTTCCGCCAGGGCTTCGTAGATTGCCCGGCCGTCCAACGCCAGCCGCACCCTGGCCGCCGCCTTCTCCTGCCCGCGCCGCGCCTGGTCGATCCGACCCGCCAACAGCGGCCATCTCTCGAGAAAGGATTTCAGCTCGGCCGTCGACGTGACAAACCGCACAGACTTCATGTTTTGCAGCGCGCCCGCAAACCGTTCGAGCCCCGCGGGCGTCGCGAGCCGGTCGAAAATCGCGACACCGGCCGACGAGTGGATCAGGCTGCGGCGCCGGCCGTAGTTGAGGCCGTCGAAAAACGCCAGGTACCTCGCCGCTCGGCGCGCGTCCTCGTGAAACTCCGCCATGGCCGTCGGTGTGAGCCCGGTCATAACGGCAACTTCGCGATATGTTGCATCGTCTTCCCGGGCGCGGGCAAGCTCGGCGAGAATATCTTCCGGGCTGCCCGGCGTGGTCAGGCGCGTTGCCCAATAATATACCAGGTGCATCCGCGCTATGCGGTCACGCGTGTGATGCAGCACCGACCGCTTGATCAGGCTCTCGCTCACTACGTTCATCAGGAACGCCACCGCCACGCAGATCACTGCAACGGTTACGAGTGCCCGAAACAGCCGGTAACGCAAGCCGTTCACTGTTATCATCAGTGTTCTTGCAAAGCTCAATCTCGGCTGGTCTGCAACTCTTATCTGCTTCATTGCTCTTCATCGTCGGCGGCGTCTTTCGGGAGGGCGATCACCAGCAGCCCGCGTTGGACCAGCGTGCTTGCGTAGCCCGTTACGGCCACCCGCGCCTCGTGAAAGCTGAGGTTATGACGTTCGGCGAATGCGTCTGTCACGTCCTCCACGGTTCTTCGGCCGTCGCAGAGGTTCCATATCTGCGTGCCGAGCCGATCGAGCACCACGGCGCGCTCGCGGTGCACCGGCACAATCCACGAGATCGGCGGCACCATGTATCGCGGCTTTGCCGTTTTCACGTGAATGGTCACGCGGTCGGCGGCTGCCGGCTCGACCCTGACAGCGGCGTTTTGCACCAGGCGGGCCTGCAGCATTTGCTTCCACGAGCGGCCATCGCGGGCGGCAAGCATGTCTTTTGCATCGCGCGTCATGGCGTCGGCTCCGCTTTACCTTGGCAGCACGTGAAACACCTTCGGCTGGTCGCCGGTTGCCAAATAGTAGATTGCGCCGACGATAACGGGGATCAGGATCCCCAGCAGCTCGCCGGCTATCAGCCCGATCATTAGTGGCTTGAGCTTCTGATACAGCCTGGCGCCGCCGTATTTGGTTACAGCCGTCTTGATCGCCCACCCAAGCAGAATGGAGAACGCAAAGGTGTTGATGGACCACATGCCCATGGTGAGCAGCATCAACGGATGAAACGGCCACTTGGGAAAGCGGTGCCGCATGAACATGAACACCAGTACCACTGTGAATGCTATCGAGAAGGCCACGAGGCAACGCTTGTCGGGCGTGATCTTCAGGAATCGCTTCCATCCTGAGAGGGCGTTGGCCTCTTCGAGTGTGCCTTGCGCCTCGAGCGCCTGGCGATACTGAATACTTGACCTGAAGGCCTCCTGCGGCTTGTGGCCGTTGCCCCACCAGTCGCCGCTGGCAGAAGCGCCTTGCCAGTATTGGAGGTAGAGCACGATAGGCAGCCCCACCACAAGCGCCACCGTGATGGCCACGGCACCCCACGCAGCGGTGGAGCCGACCCGCGCGCGGGCCTTGTCGGCCAGGCACAACGCCGACACCGCAAATGGCATGAGTGTTTCGCGAGGCACTATCAGGATCGTGGACAGCAGCATCATCAGCAGCAACTGGTCCGAGCCCAGCGCCTTGGCGCCCATGAAGCCGAGCATGAGCGTCCAGGGGAAGAAGGTGAGGCCGACGAAGAAATAGCCGGCCTCGGCGAGCAGGCGGCTGAGCACCACGAACATCACCAGTGTAATGCCCACAAACAGGAACGCCAGTTGCCAGTCGAGGCCAATGAACACCAGTTGCACTATCACGGCCGCGCCGGCCAGTATGAACACTCGCGCGCCCGCAACGGCGTACGACTCCACGCGATCGCCGCAGGGAAGCAGCAGGCTGCGTCGAAACACCGAGAGGTAGTAGCGCCGGCCAGTGTAAAGCAGCCCCACAAAAAGCCCGAAGTAGATGCCCGCGTGCATGAAGCTGTTGGGCGATGGCGCCAGCCCGCCGCCCGACATCGACACGCCGTACTTCATCAGATAACCAAGCAGCAGCGAATAGACGAACGGAGAAATCCCGATCGACAACGCCACGTCCTTGGCGAGGAAATACGTGAAGCCGATGACCATGAAATAGATGGTCGGGGCAAACAAAAGCCAGCACATCCACGTTTTCATGAAGATCGGAAAAATCCCCAGGAGAGAGTAAAGGTCCAACCGCGTGCGCACCGGGATTACGGTCTCGGGGAACCATTGATGCGCATAGTTGTTCATGTAGATGAGCACCACCGGAACCAGCCCGAGCCAGAACAGCCGATTGCTGAAAATGCTGCTTACCGCACGGCCCTCCTCCGGCAGGAGCGAACGCGCAAACTCGACGGTCGGATACGGCAGATGCTCGTGATGCGCCCACTGCTGATGAACCACAAGCGCCAGCCCGATGACCACAAGGCTCATAGTGAGGATCAGCGGCACCCAGAAAATCAGCGTGCGTTTCCACGACGCCCACGGCACGTCGTTTATGGGGTGTATAAGCTTGTCACCCTCGGCGAGGCCGCTGTAAAAGCCGTCGACCGTCCTGGTGGTGTCGTCGCCCGGGTCGGCCAGCATGTAATTGGGGATGTTCTCGAGCACGCCCGCCGCGCGGGGATCGATGATGCCCGGCAGGGCTGCATCGATCAGGCCGCGATTGAGCCTGGCCCGCTCGGCTGTCGAAAGCTCGTCGGGGGCCTTCGCCAGGAGGAACCGCACCGGTCGCGACACGGCCGGCCCGTCGAGCTTATCCGCCAGGGGCAGCTTCGGGCCGTCGACCAGCCCGTTGAGCGCCTCCACGATGCTGTCTTGGAGTTCCTTGCCCGGCCGGGTGTCGCGGGTCATGCCTGCAACGGCGGCCCGGTCGTCGGAAGACAGCCGGTCGAGCGCCTGCAGGCACACGTGCGTGGGTGCGGGGTCGGCTTGGTCGCCCCTGTTCGCCCGGCCAAGTGCATCGATGAGGGCCGGCCAGTCGTTCACGTCTTCGGTGTCGATCTGTGCGGCGGCGCCCTGCCAGCCGGGGTTGGTGCGCTCGTGGTGGTGCGGCATCATCAGCGTGGCCGTGAAATAGCGCAGCAGGCTGCTGCCGGGAATGCAGCACGCAAAGAACATCAGCGCCACGACCACCGCCAGTTGGCGGGCGGAAAAACCCAGCCTGCGCCAAATCAGGAAAAGCGGCAGGTTTATCAGCAGCAGGAAGATGACAAGGCCGCCGAATACCGAAACCGGCAGGAAATTGCCTATGAGGAAGGTGCTCTTGATGACCCAGTCGTTGAAATGGGTGATCGCGGCCAGAATCGCAGCAGCCAGCAGCCCCAGCACTATAGCAATCACGCCGCGAAATGTCATCTGTTGAGATTCTCCACGTACCGGGTCTTCGAAGCGTTGGCGCCGGCACCGCGCCCGGCCTGCTGATTATATGCCATAGTCGGTGTACTTTCAAGAACAACCGCGCAGAATTATGGGGGCGGCAAGGATTGCCGTGAGGCGGCAAGGATTGCCGTGAGGCGGCAAGGATTGCCGTGGGCGGCGTGAACCGGCTGTGCGTCCGCCCTGTTTGCGTGGAGCTGCACCTAAAGACGCTATTGCAGATACTGTTCGACGTCGGTGGCGGTGAGTGCGCCCTTCTTGCCCAGGGCGGAGGCTATCTCGGCGAGATCGATGCCGCGCTCCTTCGCAAGGCGGCGTGCGGCGGGCGTGGCGGCGATCTTCCGGCCGGCGAAGGACGGCCTCGGAGCGGCGCCGGCCTCTTCCGTGCCCGCCTGCAGCTCGGCGGCCTGCATCAGCGCGCGGTTTTCGGGATCGACATCGGGCAGGGGCTCGTCCTTGCCCGCGATGATGCCGAGGATGTATCCGACCGGCACCGTGCTCTTCTCGACGGCCGTTATCCGGCGAAGTCGGCCCGACTCCTCGGCCTCGAGGGCGAAATCGGCTTTATCGGTGAGGAGTTCGACAACCTCCTCGCCTGCGCGGACCTCGTCACCTTCCGCTTTCAGCCACTTCCCGACCGTCGCGGCCTCGAGATTCTCACTGGCTTTCGGGATTCTTATCAACTGCATAAACGCCGGGCCTCTCGAGAATACGTCTGTGCTCTTCCCGTTGTTTTCATTGTATCATTCAGGCGGTGATATTCAACTTTTTATCAGAGGCGGTGTCGCGGGTGGGGTTGTAATATCTTGTCGAGGGGGGGCGGGCGGCCGTTCTCGGCAAGATTATCATGCGAGCATTGCAATCCATTCGCAAACCCACGATTGTCATATCCGCGTGATCATAACTAATGACAACGGTCCGGAAAACTAGGGACGGTTTCCTGTGGAACGACGTCAGTCACTCGCTAGTTTCGGCTCCTGGCGTTATGACCCAGGCTCCGGCGAGGCGCCGGGTGTGGCGTCGCTTAAGAAACAGCACGCCCGATCGGGCCCGGCAAAAACGTGTTGACTGACGCGCGTTGATTCGTTAGAATGGATCACGGTGGCTGATGGGAGGGCGAATTGGGATCATGAACTATGGCTAAAGGCAAAAAAGCGAAAAGTCACACAAAAAGACATCTGCCGTGGTATAGAGAGCACGACTTCTGGGTCGGGAAAGCTGTCGATTACCAGAAGGCGATGCCGGCGTTGGGGCCGCGCTCTGAACAACAGGCTGAGGTCTTTCGGTTTGCGAAATTCAATGAAGCCGGAATCATCTTCGAGAGCAACCTCATTGAAGGTGCAGGCTTGTCGGAAGGCGAGACCCGCAAAGTCGTTGAGCGTTTTCCGGACTTGCCACGATCGTATCTGGAATTCCGTGCATTCCTGGAAGGCGGGGAGAGCTTGGAGAAGGTCGTTTCTGCAGAGACCCTCAAGCGCATGTCCGATGCCGTGATCAAGCACGGGCTTGCTCTGAAGCGCGTACGTCCCACCGTCAGATTTGCGGGGAAGTCGCGCGAATTTCTGGAAGTGCACCGCCACTACCAGAGCATGCGGGAAGCCTTCGCCATGGTGTTAGTGTATGTGGTGAAGCGGAAGATGGCGGTCATGCCAAAAGCACCACGCCCTATTAATTTGCTGACTCTAACCAAAGTCAAGCACCTCCATCGCATTCTGGCGCGTGACCTTCTGCCATCGGATTGCGGTGTACCGGCGGGACACTATCGTGTTGATGACAGGGCTGTGGGATGGGACATACTCTTTCCCAGTCCCGAGCTTGTGCCCGAGTGCATGCGGCAGTTCACCGTCCGTTCACGAAATACGATGAATCGGGTGCGTGCCGGGGAGATGAGTGTCTTCGAGGCGGCGGCCAGGATATCTTATGATTTCGTGAGGATCCATCCGTTCCCCGACTTCAATGGAAGATTGTCGCGCTTGCTGATGAACATGGTTCTGATGGCAGGCGGTTGTCCTGTCTCAATTTCTCTCCGTGCAGACAAGCAAGGACGCAGGAGATACTTCCTGTCGCTCCGCCACGCGAACAGAGGCAACATGAAGCCTTTGACAACGCTCATAGCGATGCGGTACGTCGAGACGTGCGAGGAGATCGATAACAACCTGCGCCTGGCCGGAAAGCAAACGATATTGGAATTCGCCAAGACGAAGGAGAAGGAAGCAAAGG
>JABMSA010000489.1 GCA_013202185.1 Planctomycetota bacterium | reverse complement strand
GTGGCCCGTCTCCTCTGAGACGCCCCACCGGGGCGTCTCTACAAGTATGTGACCGTATTTGCGAACAGGTGTACTAAGGACACGCCATGGGCAAGATCTACGTCGGCACATCCGGATACAGCTACGCAGACTGGCGGGGCACGTTCTATCCTGAAGACACCGATTCGAAGGATATGCTCAAGCATTACGCCAGGGCCTTCAACTGCGTGGAGCTGAACTTCACCTACTATCGCATTCCCGGCCCGAGCACGATTGCGTCGATGGTCAAAAACACCCCGCCCGACTTCCAGTTCACCATCAAGGCCAACGAAGCGACCACGCACCAGCAGGACCCCACCGTGCTCGACGCGTTCAAGAGGGCGATCGAGCCGGCTGTCGAGGCCGATGAACTCGCCGGGGTGCTTTGCCAGTTTCCCTTCAGCTTCAAGAACACCCGGCAGAACCGCGCCTACCTCGCCGGGCTTGCCAGGGACCTGGCCGACTACACGGTGATAGTGGAGTTTCGCCACGATAGCTGGATCACGCCTGCAATCTTCGAGTTTCTCCGAACCAACAGCCTGGCCTATTGCAGCGTCGACGAGCCCAAGCTGCGCGGGTTGGTTCCTCCGGTGGCAGAGGCGACGGGCGATGTGGCCTACGTGCGTTTTCACAGCCGTAATGCCTCCAAGTGGTACGCCGGTGCCAAGGAGCGCTACAACTACCTCTACACTGAGGAAGAGCTTGGCGAGTGGCTGCCCAAGGTGCAGCAGCTCAACTCCGAAGCCGAGAAAACCTACATTTTCTTCAACAACTGCCACGCCGGCAGCGCGGCCGTCAATGCTACCGAGTTCAAGCAGATGCTCGCCGAGCTGGGCCTGCTGGCAGAATGAATCCCGCGGCAGCCGCCAAAACGTTTTTTGCTTGACGTGGGACCCGACGGCTGGTAACATGTAAAAAAACGTTCAGCGGCTTCCGAGAATCTTACAGGGAGACCGATTCGAAATGTACGAAGAACGGGACGAGTTGTTTTGCAGGGTGGTTTTGTCTTTTGCGCGAGCGAAAGTATCGTTCGACGCGCAACTGGCCGAGTATCGCAAGAGCGACAGTATGAGCTTTGCCCGGCTGGACGATTTTGTGGAGCACACGGTCTACAACTTGAAGGAAGACTGTCACTTTCTCTTCAGGCAGGCAAACCACCACCAGCCCAACGAGCAAATAAGCGGCGAAAGCCTTTTCGATATTTCCGTCGGCTCGATATTTCACGAGCTGATGAAAATCAAGGAAAGCGTTTATCAGCTCGAACACTATGCGCCGCTGTATTCGGCCATGGAGACAACGGCGGATCGGTCCGACGCACGACCCTACGAACGAGCGTTCCTCGAGGCCTGCAGAAAGATCATCGCACGGGCGCGAGAGAGCCTGCCGTCCGATCTCGATTCCGTCGAGGAGTTGTTCGGCGATGCGGCCGACAACCTGAAGATCACGCTCGCCGAGCATACGACCAACCGTCTTCTTGCACGAATGATAGTTGACGAAGAAGAGCTGATGAAAAAATGCTTTGCGGTGGACGACGTCGATGCGCTGCTAGCCGAGACCTACAGCGGAAAGCTCGACGAGGCGCACCTCGCCGCCGCACGCGACTACCTCGAGGGCGGATGGTACGAGAAGGCCCATCGCGAAGCCCGGAAAGTGCTGGACATTGCCCCCGCCAACATCGAGGCCGCTCAGATAGCAAGAAAGCTCAGCGAAAAGGCGGCGAAAACGGTAACCGGCGAGGAGTAGCCTGCGGCAACCGCTCAGGTGCATCGATTACACGCGACAATCTTTCCCCTTGCCTCCACGATCATGATTTGACCAACATATCGGCGAATAGCAGCATGCCCGCAATCGTTGCCCCCGCCGCATAGCAGCCCGCTACGAGATCGTCGAGCATGATGCCCCAGCCGGCGGGCGCCTTTTCGGCGAGGTAAATCGGAAAAGGCTTGAGAACATCGAATATGCGAAAAAAAACAAACGCGCCCCCCAGGCCGAGCAGGGGCCTGGCATTGGGGAACAACAGCAGCACCGGCGCCATGGCCACGAAGCAGCCGACGACCTCATCGAGTACGAACGGCGACGGATCTTTCTTTCCGTAATAACCCTCGGCCCACGTGCCAAGCGGGGCGCCCACAAAGGTGAGCAACGCGGCCAGGCCGAGCAACACGAGGCCCGTTGTTGCAGGCGGAGCAAATTGCAACAAGACCAGCGCCACGGCCAGAGCTGCAAAGCTGCCGTACGTGCCGGGGGCACCGGGCACACAGCCCACGTAAAAACACGTCGACACTAGCTTACGTATCAATGTGAAGGATCCTTTTTGCCCGGAAGAGATAGACGCATCCGGAGATGGCCGTGAGGGTCGTTGCCAGATAGAGAAAGCCGACGGATATCCATCTGACCTGTGTGAGCCCGCTGGCCGCGTGAAAGATTGAAAACCCGACGGCGAAGTTTTGCGACAGGGCCTTGAACTTGCCCCAGTAGGTGGCGCCGAAGGGGATGCCCTTCGACTCGGCGAGGCTGCGCATGCCGCTGACAAGAAACTCCCGCGCAATGATGATGACGACCATCCAATCGCGGACGGGGCTGTCTTTCTTGACGAGGAGGAAGACCAGCGCGCCGCAAACGAGTATCTTGTCGGCAAATGGATCAGCCACCCGGCCGAAGTCGGTGACCATCTGGTACTTGCGGGCGTACCAGCCGTCGACCAGGTCGGTGAACGCGGCAATGATGAAAATGATCAGCGAAACGTAAAGCAGGCCGGGGTCGTCAGCCGCAAGTACTACAAAGAATATCGCCGTGAGCGCAAGACGTGCCACCGTCAATTTGTTCGGTATGTTCACGCGAGTATTTCTCCTTCCAGATCGTAATCGCGCGAGCCGGTGATCGTGGCTTTCGCGAACATCCCTGGTTCGAGGCCCTTGCCTGAAAGATAGATGATTCCGTCGACGTCGGGTGCATCGCCGTATGTGCGGCCTTGCCACAGTGATCGCTTGGCTTTGAGCTTGCTCTCGACGACCACGTCGACTGTTTTGCCGATCATTGCGCGGGCGGTTTCGGCGGCGATCTTTCCCTGGCGCCGCATTATGAGGCCGAGCCGCTTCTGCTTGGTCTTCTCGGGCACTTGCGCGGGGAAATCGTATGCAGGCACGCCCTCTTCCCTCGAGTAGGCAAATGCCCCCAGCCGCTCGAATCTCGTCTCGCCCACGAACTCGAGCAGCTCCTCGAAGGCTTCGTGCGTTTCACCCGGCAGGCCCACGATAACTGAAGTGCGCAGGATCACGCCGGGTATGCCGGCCCGCAGGCGCGCTATCTGGTCTTCTATTCTCTTCCGACCTGCGATACGGTTCATGCGGTGGAGGATGTTGTCGTTGATGTGCTGGATCGGAATGTCGACGTAGTTGACGATCTTGTCGTTTTCGGCAATCACCTTGATCACGGCTTCGGTAAGGTGTGCGGGGTGGGTGTAGAGCAGGCGTATCCATTGCACATCGAGCCCGCACAACTCGCTCAGGAGCGTCGGAAGGTCCTCGCCGCCGGCGTCCTTTCCGTATGAGGTGGTGTCTTGGCCGATAACGTTCAGCTCCTTTGCGCCGTCGCCGAGAAGCTCGCGTGCTTCTTCCATCACGGCGGCAAGGGGCTTGCTGCGCAGCGGCCCGCGTATCAGCGGTATTACGCAGTAGTTGCAGCGGTTGTTGCAGCCGTCGGTTATCTGCAGGTAGGAATAGTGGCGCGGCGTGATTCGCAGGCGGCCGGTGTCGTTGTGCGCCGCGTGCGGCTTGCGGGTGAACAGCCTTCCTCTCCCCCTGATTATTTCTCTGCATGCCGCCTCGATTTCGTCGGCGTCGGCCAGGCCCACGAAGGCGTCGACTTCGGGCACGTCGGACGAGAGCGCGTTGCCCATGCGCTCGACGAGGCAGCCGGCCGCAATGATGCCGGCGCATCCGTTTTTTTTCAACTGGCCCAACTGTGCGAGAAGCTGCTTCGATTCGTCGGCGGCGTCCTGGATGAAGCCGCAGGTGTTTACGATGACGATGTCGGCATCGTCGGGCCGCTCGCACAGCAGCCATCCGCGCTCGACGAGCCTGCCGAGCACGCGCTCGGTATCGACGAGGTTCTTGGGGCAGCCGAGGCTTATCCAGCAAATGGCGTGTCGCCGGTCTTGTTGCATCTGTCGTTCTCTGCGCTCACTCGGGTTCGTCTGGCAATGACGCCTGGCCGTAACCTTCGGGCTTGGCCCGGCCTTCCCACTCTTCCAGTGTCATCAGTACTTCGCGTGCTTTGCTGCCCTTGTACGAGCCGACCACGCCATCCTTTGCCATGTAGTCTACAAGCCTCGAGGCGCGTGTGTAGCCGATTTCGAGTTTCCTTTGCAGCAGCGATACGGATCCGCGCCGGCTCTCGAGCACAACTCGTATCGCGTCCTCGTAGAGTTCGTCGTCGGGGCCGTCGTCGGCGTCGGCGGTTTTCATGCCCCAGTTGTCCAGATCCAGCTTGTACTCGCCGCTGCCGGCGCTTTGCTTTACGAATGTAACGATGCGCCTTATCTCCTGGTCGCTCACGAACGTGCCCTGCAGTCGGAGGAGGTCGGAGGTGCCCGGCGGAAGAAAGAGCTGGTCGCCCATGCCCAGGAGCGTTTCGGCGCCGTTGCGATCGAGGATCGTTCGCGAGTCGACCTTCGAGGCCACCTGGAACGAGATCCTCGTGGGCATGTTGGCCTTGATCAGGCCGGTGATTACGTCGACGGAGGGCCGCTGCGTTGCGACGAGGATGTGTATGCCTACCGCCCTGGATTTCTGCGCCAGGCGCGTGATCGAGCTTTCCACCTCCTTGGCCGAGCTCATCATGAGGTCGGCTAGCTCGTCGATGACGATCACGATGTATGGCAGGTGGTTGGGGATTGCGTCGGCGTCGGGCCGCAGCCGTGTGGCGATTTCGTCCTCGCCGAGGGCGTTGTACTGTGTGATGTGCCTCACGCCGACGGCGCTGAGGAAGTCGTAGCGCTCGTCCATCTGCTTGGTGGCCCACTCGAGAATCCACGGGGCGCGTTTCATATCGGTAACAACCGGGCACAGCAGATGCGGAATGCCTTCGTAAATGGACAATTCGACCATCTTGGGGTCTATCAGTATCATCTGCAGATCTTCGGGCCGTTTGGTCATCAGGATGCTCGTGAGGATCGAGTTGATACACACCGATTTGCCCGCGCCGGTCGACCCGGCGATCAGTAGATGCGGCATCCTGGTGAGGTCCGACATGATCGGCTTTCCCGAGGTGTCTTTGCCGAGCAGCACGGGGATCGTGAATCTCGACTTCTTGTATTCCTTGGTTGCGATGAGTTCCTTGAGGCGTACCAACTGGCGCACCTTGTTTGGCACTTCCACGCCAACGGTCGACTTGCCGGGAATGGGAGCCACTATCCGCACCGACGACGCCTTCACCGCCATCGCAATGTCGTTTGCGAGCGATGTGATTCTCGTTACCTTTGTGCCGGGCGCCAGGTCCAACTCGTAGCGGGTTACCACCGGCCCACGGTCGATGTCGACCACTTTCGCTCCGATGTTGAAGTCGGCGAGGGTGGTTTCGAGTATGACGATGATTTCCTCGATGTTGCTCTGGGCATCCGAGGAGTCATGATACTCGGGATCGTCGAGGATATCCAACGGGGGAAACTGGTAGCCTTCCTTCATATCGCGGCTGTCGGGAAGCTTCGCCGGCGTTTTCGGCGCCTGAGTTGCCTTCTTGATGGATTCGCTGAGCCGCTGCTCGATGATTGTGCGGGCTTCGTCCTGGGC
>JABMSA010000488.1 GCA_013202185.1 Planctomycetota bacterium | reverse complement strand
TACTCGCTCGCATGCTCAAGGTGAGCGGATACGCGGTCGACACCCTGGCCGACGCCGCCTGGGCCGACCAGATCCTCCACAACTCGCGGTATCGCGCCGTCATCGCCGATCTGACGCTGCACGACCTCGACGGCCGCGCCGTCATGCGATCCGTGAAGCACTCCTCGCCCGACGCCGCCGTGATCTTCATCGCCAACCCGCAGCAGGAAGAGGCCGCGAAAAGGCTGGTCGCCGCCGGCGCCGCCGGATACCTGATTCCGCCGTTCGATTCCCGGCGCATCGCATCGCTGCTCAAGCGCGGCGGCGGGGCGCTGCCCATCGCCGAATCATTCCCGGGCTTCTACAACATCATAGGCAAGAGCGCCGCCATCCGATCCGTGCACGAGCTTATCAGGAAAGTGTCCGACACCTCCTCCACCGTGCTCATCTCAGGCGAAAGCGGCTCGGGCAAAGAACTCGTCGCCAGGGCCATACACAGCCACAACGGCCGAGCCGCCAAGCCATTCGTAGTCGTCCACTGCGGCGCAATACCCGATACACTCCTCGAGTCCGAGCTTTTCGGCCACGAGCGTGGAGCGTTCACCGGGGCATACACCGACAAGCAGGGGCTGTTTCAGTCGGCCGGCGCCGGCACCCTCCTGCTCGACGAGATCGGCGAGATCACACCCGCCATGCAGGTGAAGCTGCTGCGAGTGCTCGAGGCGGGCGTGGCCCGGCCGGTGGGCTCAGTCAAGGACGTCGACGTAAGCGCGCGCATCATCGCCGCCACCAACCGCAACCTGACCGAGCTGGTGGAGCAAAGGACGTTTCGCGAGGACCTCTTCTACCGGCTCAACGTTTTTCCTATCCGCGTGCCGCCGCTGCGCGAGCGCCGCGACGACGTGCCCCTGCTGATCCGCTATTTCCTTCGCCGCATCAGCGAGGAGCGCGGCTCCGGCCCTATCGAAGTGAACCATGCCGCTCTCGATCTGCTGTATAAGTATTGGTGGCCAGGCAACATACGCGAGTTGGAGAACGTTATCGAGCGTGCGGCCATCCTCAGCAGCGGGGGCCCCATCACCGAAAAGCACCTTCCGCGCGACGTCCATGCCGCCACGAAAAAAGCGGCGTCGACCAGCCTCTTCGACCTGCCATTCAAGGTCGCGCGCAACGCATTCGAGCGCAACTACATCAAGCGCGTGCTCGACCGCTGCGAGGGCAACGTGGCCCAGGCAGCCCGCACCGCCGGCGTCTCGCGCACCTACTTCTACGAAATCATCAAGAAATACGGCGTGAAATAGGGCACAAAATCTAACCACGGAGAACACGGAGATAAGAGAGAGGGGATTGGTTGCTTTTCTAAGACTACTTCGTGAACTTTCTGGTGAACTGTATCGCCACCCGCGGCAAACTCAGCAGATAGCTAACGACAAAGTTCACGAAGAGAAGCACCCGGGATGAAGCAATAGATCGCCCCGTTGGGGCTCCGCTTTTTCTGTTCCGCTTACCCAGGGCGATGCCCTGGTCTTTCATAGTACGCCCCGTTGGGGCTCCGCTTTTTCTGTTCCGCTTACCCAGGGCGATGCCCTGGTCTTTCATAGTACGCCCCGTTGGGGCTTCGGATAGCGCGTGGCTGCGGCGCGACATGTGCTCAGGCGCTCCCCTGCCGGCTTGTCCGGCAGGGGGCAAAGTTCGGTAGCGAGCACCGGCACCGGCACAACGACCCGCCCCCTGCCGGCTCGTTCGGCAGGTGCGGAAGTTCTGCGTTCCTCGGCAGATAGTTAACGACAAAGTTCACGAGGTAGTTGTTGGGCTCCCTCCCATTCTTAAGTGTCCACCCAATCTGCGTAATCTGCGTATAAACCCTCTCTCCTCTCCGTGCCCGCCGTGGTTAATCCTCTTTCATGTCAGCGCACTATCCTGCTTTTCTTCTTCTTGCCGTCGCGGGCCGGCCTGTGCTTGGCGATGTTGATGACGGTGAGTATCACAAAAAGTCCGAGCTGGCCGAGCGCTGCGCCGAAGAGGCCGAAGACAAACGCCCCTACGATCCACAGGGTGAGGCTGATGGCAGCCATGATGAAGCCGGACGTGTATTCGGTGTCGCCAACCTTGTAGAAGAACGTCGCACAGACAATACAGAAAAACAGACTAAGTGCTCTGGTCCGTAAATACGGTAACGTATTCTCATGTCTCGATTCTGCAGGGCGCTCGGCGATGGCATTGTAGAGACGGGCCGGTGGCCCGT
>JABMSA010000487.1 GCA_013202185.1 Planctomycetota bacterium | reverse complement strand
TGAGACGCCCCACCGGGGCGTCTCTACAAGTACGTCACCGTATTTGTGTAGCTCTTCATTATTCGCTCAGGCCTGACCGAGCACCGCCTCGTGTGCGTCGATCATCGAGGTATCGCCGCTGGTGACGTAGGCGGCGTTCATTCCCACGCGCGGCAGCAGATCGTTGATGAACATCGTTGCGATGTCCTTCTTGTGCTCGGACGATTCCGCCTGGTCGAGGAGGAGGTAGCCGATGTAGGTTTCCATCGCGATGTCTACGAGCTTGCGCGCGTAGAAGTCGGTGTATTCCTTGTCGTTCTTTTCCTTGATGTATTCGACGGACCTGTCGAGGTGCCCGAGGGCGGATGCAAGCTTGTCGGCGAGTGGCCGGAGGTCGTCGGGGTATGTTTTGGCTTTCCACTGATCGAAGTGCGGCGCCAGGTTGCGGGCGAGCACTCCGCCGGTAGCCGCCACAATCTGGAGCTGCGTGGTGCCCTCATAGATGGTGGTGATGCGGGCGTCGCGGTACAGGCGCTCGACGGGATATTCCTTCATGTATCCGCTGCCGGCGTGCACCTGGAGGGCGTCGTAGGTGGCCTCTATGCTTAGCTCGGTGGCGTAGTATTTTGACATCGGCGTGAGCGTTCCGGCGAGCTTTGCATGCTGTTTCTGCTCCGCCCTCACGCTCTTGTCGGTCTCCATTTTCTTTTCGAGTTCTTTTTCGAAGTCTACGATCATCGCGGTGGAATAGATGAGCGCCCTGGCGGCTTCGATTTTCATTTTCATTCGCACGAGCATGTCGTACACGGCGGGGAATTCGATGATCGCCTTGCCAAACTGCTCGCGGTCATGCGCGTACGCCAGGCCCTCGCGGTATGCCGCTTCGGCCACGCCCAGCCCCTGCGCGGCGATGCCCAGGCGGGCGCCGTTCATGAGAAACATCACGTACTTGATCAGGCCAAACTTCCGCCGGCCGATGAGGATGCCGTGTGCGTCGTCGAACTGGATTTCGCAGGTGGGCGAGCCGTGTATGCCCATCTTGTTCTCGATTCGCCGGATGCGGGCGCCCTCGCCCTTTTCGACGAGGAACAGGCTGAGGCCGCGCCCGCCGCTGACGTCCGGCTCGCTGCGCGCCAGCACCAGAAGGATATCGCCGCAACCGTTGGTTATGAAACGCTTGACGCCGTTGACGTGCCAGTGGCCTTCTTCGTCTTGCATGGCGGAGATGCCGCCGCGCGTCTGCACGGCCTGGAGGTCGCTGCCCGCGTCGGGCTCGGTGAGGACCATTGCGCTGCTGACCTCGCCGCTGGCGAACAGGGGCAGGTAATAGTCCTTGACCTCCTCGTCGGCAAATGCGTGTATCGTCTCGGCGATGTCTTGCAGGCCCACGATGGTCATGAGTGCGGCATCGGCGCGCGAGACCATTTCGATGGCGCTGGTGTACACGGTCATGGGCATATTGAGCCCGCCGTACTTGCGCGGTAGCGTGAAGCCCATCAGGTCGCACTTCGCAAACAGCTCCATCGACTCTACAATGCCCTTGGGGTACTGGACGTCGCCGTCGTTATAGTGCGGGCCTTCGAGATCGACGCCTTCGGCGCGGGGCGCAACGAATTCGCCGCAGATCTCGCCGACCAATGACAGCGTCCGCCGGTAGTTGTCTAGCGCATCCTCGATGTTCTCGGGCGCGTAGGGATGCTCCTCGGCCTCGTCGAAGTCGCCTTCGCGCAGCTTGACGATCTCCTTCAGGAGCGGATGGTCGAGGTAAGACTGTATGTCCGTGTTGTCTTCAAAGAAATTTGCCATGGGACCCTTTCGGCGGAGAACTCCTGGCTCTGATTACTTTTGCTTGTATGCTTCGATCAGCGCGGGGATGACCTCGAAGAGGTCGCCCACGATGCCGTAGTGAGCGATCGAGAATATCGGAGCGCCCGGATCGGAATTGATTGCGATGATCTTGCTGGACTCGTGCATGCCGACCCTGTGCTGCACCTGGCCGCTGATGCCGCACGCTATGTACACCTTGGGCCGCACCGTTGTGCCTGTTTGGCCTACCTGGTGCTCTTTGGCGATGTAGCCCGAGTCGACCGCCGCTCGCGAGGCGCCCACTTTCCCGCCGAGCACGTGCGCGAGTTCGCGGATCAGCTCGAATCCATCCTTGCTGCCGACGCCGGCTCCGCCCGAGATGATGATCGACGCGCCCTTGAGATTGACCTTCTTCTCGGCCTTGAAGCGTTCGATGATCCGAACGAGCTCTTCGGCGCCGTCCAGGCCGGCGTCGATCTTCTTGACCTCTCCGGTTCGCGACGGATCGCCGGGCCTTAGCTGCATTACGCCTTCGCGGACGGTTGCCATCTGCGGGCGATGGTTCGGCGTGACGATTGTGGCGATGATGTTGCCGCCGAAGGCCGGTCGAATCTGGTGCAGGAGGTTCGTGTATGAGCCGCTCTTGTCGGAGAAGTCGCCGATCTGCAGATCGGTGCAGTCGGCGGTGAGGCCGGTCCGCAGCCTGGAGGCGACGCGCGGCGCCAGGTCGCGGCCCACCAGGCTCGCGCCGAAGAGCACGACCTCGGGGTCACTGTCTTTGACTGTTCTCGATACAACCTGTGCGTAGGGCACGGTGGTATAGTGTGCGAGGGCGGGGTCGTCGGCCACGAAGACGACGTCGGCCCCGTGGGCGATCAGTGTTCCGGCGAGATCGCCCACGTTGTGGCCCGGCAGCACGGCTCCGACCTTCTTGCCGAGTCTGTCGGCCAGTTCGCGTGCCTTCGACAGCAGCTCGAGGCTGACATCGGCGAGCTTGCCTTCGTCCTGCTCGGCAAACACCAGAACACCCAATCCGTTTTGATTGTGTTCGGTCATCATTGCTCCATTTTATCTGTTGAGCGGCATCAGAGCGCAGAGGGCAATTGTCGCTTACCCCAAGACGTGGTCATCGACGAGTTCCCTGATCAGGCCCGAGAGCCCCTCGTGTGTCGGCTCGATGTTCTTGAACTCACCGGCGGTCAGGACAACGCTCTCGATCTTCATTACCTTGGTGGGTGAGCCGACGTGGCCGCACTGCTTTTCGTCGGCGCCGATGTCGTCGATGGACCACTCCTTGATGAGCAGGCCGCGCTTTTTCAGCCTTTCGATCTCTTTGGGGGCGTCTTCTTCGCCGGCGGCCCTGCTCACTTCGCTCGGGGTGCGCGCTTTTTTGTATTGCATCATGAGCTTTGCAGCGGCCGGACGCGGCTCGTTTGCAGTGTCGACCACTGTGAGGAGCACCGGCAATTGTGCCTGGACTACTTCATATCCGCCTTCAATGTTGCGGCGTGCCTCGATGGTTCGGCCGTCGATCTTGCGGATTTCCTCGACATAGGTTATCTGGGGGATGTCGAGCTTGCCGGCGAGCTGCGGCCCAACCTGTGCGGTGTCGCCGTCGATTGCCTGCCGCCCGGCGAAGAGCAGGTCGAATTTGCCGATGGTGCTGATGGCGCAGCTAAGCGTGTAAGCTGTGGCGAGTGTGTCGGCGACGGCGGCCCGCCTGTCGCAAATGAGGGCGGCATCGTCGGCGCCGCGCATCAGGCACTGCCGCGCCACTTCGGCGGCCGGGGGCGGGCCCATTGTGAGCACGGTCACGTGGCCGCCGTATTTTTCCTTCACGTCGAGCGCCATCTCGAGGGCGTTGAGGTCCTCCGGGTTGAGGATGGCGGGAAGGGCGGACCGATTTACGGTGCCGTCTTCCTTCATGGCCTCGACCGTGATGTTCTGGGTGTCGGGCACTTGCTTGGCCAACACGACAATCTTATACGACATTGAGCATGCTCCCCTGCTCACAATTGGTAAAAAGGGATATCGCCTTCGAGCGATGGTGAGACAATCCAATTCAATGACATGTATGATAGCAATCTGGCCGCCGTAAATCAACGAAAAAAGCGCGCTTGCGAGAGCGGGGTTGCACCAATGGATTCCGACTTCGAGAGGTAATTCCGCGTGTTGTTGAACATGGCCATCGATCTATTTGTCCGAAATACTTGACACTGTCCGCTTTAGCAGATATAATTGGGGTAGACGCTGAAGAACACGGTTGTTCCGTTCGAGCCGGGCGGTGCGGTGAATCATTTCGGGAGAGAAAAATGCGTACCAACACAAAGAGTTCCGGTTTTTCGCTTGTCGAGCTTCTGATCGTAATGGCGATTATCACGATGCTCGTTTCAATCGGCCTGCCGGTCTATGTAAAGGCCAAGACCGGCGCCTACACGCTCAAGTGCGTGGCGAATATGAAAGCGATCGGCTCCTCCCTTACAAGCTACAGGACGATGTATGAGGGCTGGATGCCGTACATCTCCGAAACCCATGGAGCGCAAGAGAGGAACAAGCCATACGCGGACGCGGACGCCGCCGTAAAGTGGAAGTACGAGTTGAGCGCCCTTGCCGGCAGCTACTCCGGCACGAGCCGGTCGAAAGACGATTTGATTCTCAGCGAAATCTTCTTCGACCCCGTAAGAGTAAGGAGTGGAGGCAGAGGCAACTACTTCTTGTCCAAGCGACATTTCGGTGCAAAGGTCATGCAATGGCAATGGATCTCCAGCTCAATGACCTATGGCTGGACACTCCAACGGACTTACTATTCCGTAGCAAAAAACAGGCGAGGCGGCTCCCAGAACGAAATAAGGGATAAGGAAGTGAAAGGACACATGGAGTTCAGATCATGGAGCGAACCGTCGCGAGCCGCCATACTCGGGCCGTCGAAAAGCCCGACGCTGCAGCGCGGCCTCGGCAAATCCGACAACTCCGACAACAATGTCAACATCGAATACAGGCATGCCGGGGTCGCCAATATTCTTTTCCTCGACGAGCACGTAGAGCAATTCCGGAAGGGCGACGACTCCCTCTGGGAGGTGTTCGATAAGAAGTTCGATCTTCGCGTCGGGCCGAAGCAGTACTATCTGTTCAAGACTCGCGATGGGGCGGAACCAAGCACAACAAATGCGCGGGCTATCCAGTATGAGGAATGAGGCGAGAGCCTCGCTCTGCCCCCCGCAGGACGCTTCGGACCGGGCTCGCAGCCCCGCCGGGTGGCGTCTTCGCATTTTTCCCCCGCCGTCGAACAGCCGCCCTTTCTCGCGCTCGTCGCCTCTCTTCTCACACATGCCTCTCCCTTCTCATTAGCATTGATTCCACGCCGCAATTATGGTGAAATGGAACTATGGCGAACCTGAAGGTGCACATCGAGACATTTGGCTGCCAGATGAACAAGCTCGATTCCGAAACGGCCG
>JABMSA010000486.1 GCA_013202185.1 Planctomycetota bacterium | reverse complement strand
GTATTGGAGAATCTCGTCGCGGCGCCGCCAGCAGAAATCCAGGTCGATGTCCGGCGGATCCTTCCGCTGCCGGTTCAGGAAGCGCTCGAAGTAGAGATTATGCTCAATAGGATCCACGCGCGTGATGTCGAGGACGTACGACACAATGCTGTCGGCCGCCGATCCCCGCCCGACGATCGGCACACAGCGGCGCCCCGCTTCTCGGGCGATGTCCCACACAATCAGAAAATAATCGGCATAGCCCATGTCGATGATCGTGTCGAGTTCGTAATCGACGCGGCTGCGCACCACTGACGCCAGCGTGCCGTATTTCTGTTCCGCGCCCCGATACGTCACCTCGCGCAGGTAGTTGCCGGCCGTGTGGCCCGCCGGCGGGTCGAACTTCGGAAAATGCAAGACTCCCAGCTCGAGCTCGACGTTGCATTCGTCGGCGATCTTCGCCGCGTTGTCGACGGCCGCGCCCCACTGGCCCAATTCCCGCTTCATTTGGTCAGGCGGTTTCAGCCAACATTCGGCTCCGGCGAACATCTCCGGGGCGAGCGACTCGACCGACGTGTTCTCGGCGATCGCCCTGAGCACCTGGTGGATTCTGTGCTGGTGAGGCCCCACAAGATGAACGTCGTTCGTGGCAACGAGCGCAATGCCCAGTTGCTCAGCTCGGCGTGCGGCGGCGTCCCTGAGGCGCCCCTGCGCGGATGTCTCAGCCGGACGCACCTCAAAGTAAAGTCCGGCCTTGCTGTTCCGGCCGTTCTCGAGCAATCGCGCCGCCAGGTCGGGGTCGTCGACGAGCACAACCACGTCGCCCGACGCCTCGACGATTGCCGCGGCAAGGTCGAAATCTTCCGACAGGTGCCTGGCCGTGATGATCCTGCACAGCTCCGAGTAGCCCCGGCGGTTGCGAGCGAGGATTACCGCGCGGTCGGCGTGTAAGCGGGCGTCCGGCTCGCCGACGATCTCTGTGCCGAAGACCGGTTTGATCTCGTGGTCGCGACACGCCCGGTAAAAGGGCACCGCCCCGTAGAGGCCGTTGGTATCGGTAACGGCAAGTGCCCGCATGCCGCGCGCCCTGGCGGCGGCCGCGAGTTCGTCGGCGGAGCAGGCGCCCCTGAGCATCGAGTATTGTGTGTGACAGTGCAGATGCGCAAACATTCGGAGAATCCGGCGCCGCAGATACAAAGCCCGGGGCCCGAGGCCCGCCGGGCCGATTGCTTTTCTATTCTAACAAATGGTGGGGAGAAATAAAGCGAGGGAAGACGCGGGTGCACGGACGATCAGAGGGCGCGGGGGTTTCACAGAGGGAGGGGTTGGTTGTAGGAGGGGAGTGATTATGCACTCACCTCCCGCGCCTATAACGGATTCGTGGCGGGGGGCATGGATTGGACTATTCTCGGCTGACCAAGGAGCTTCGGGCCATGCTTGGCTGAGAGGTGGCTAGAACAGTTAGCCGAGGGTCTCCCAAGAGCCGACGCAAGTCTTCTGGCCGGTACCCACCTGTCCTCGCATAGTGCTCTTTCATCTTCCGAACCCACTCGGCCTGAGGCACGCTCGTTAACTTGTCTTGCAGTTCCTGTTCTTTCTTGGTCATCATGGTCAGTCCGTCCCAATATGATGGGTCACAATGGCGCGAGCCATGTTCTTGTGACATACCCATCTGAAAGGTCTATCAGAAGAAATGACGGCTACGTCTATTGGTCCGCCACAGACGGGGCTTAAGTGTGAGAACTTCATTCCCTTGATGGTTGTGTAGATGCTGGAGTATATCCAATCAATCGCCTCTCTCAGGGGGAGATCGTATGGTTGGCCTAACGCGCCACCGGCGAAAAGAGCAAAAAGATCATCTTCCGTCCCGTGCCACTTGTCACAATCCAACACCCTCATGAACAATTCATAGTCGCCGCCGTAGATCAAGCGATTAAGAAAATTGGGACATCCCCAGAACGCAGGCATTCCCAGAGAAAGTTCCTGCGGGTCTGGGCGCTCGTTCTTCAATGGATCGAGTATTGTAGCGCTGCCCTTGGATATGCGATCAGTTTCCCAACGGCCAGCCAAACAGAAACCGCCTGCGAGGCCGTTCAACAGAAAACTCCACTCGTCATTCTCCTCGCTCGTCCTTTCTCGGCCTTTGTCCTCCAGGACTCTCAGTTGCGTCAACTGCGTCTGGAACGCCGATGAGTGTTGCCCCCAAATCTTGTCAACAACCAGTTCATTTATTTCGTCGAAAGATCCAACTCGTTGTTGCGCCGCCTCGTCGGCCGCCTCTGCTATGAGCGTCCTGTAGCTCTTGGGGCCAAGCGATGCTATGCCCCAAAACACCAAGCCGACGGTTGAGCCTCGCTCTCCAAATTCGAACAGTTTCTGGCCAAAATCGTAATAATGATCATGACCAGACCGCGCGTCTGGTGCCGAAACAAACGTTGTTATTGTGCTGTCCGCACCCAGTACTACTCCCTCGGTAGACAAGTAACAAGCGGCGATAGTCATAGGTTGCACCCTTGGCGGGTGGCGAGCAACCTCGAGACGCGAAATTCCCTTAGCATGCTCATGGTATCGGTAACGTTGCTGCCGAACTTTAGAGGAATTCTCTCCTGTCTGTTCTGTTAATAGTATACCATATTGTGAGAAACATGTCAAGCGCCGAAGCCAAGAAAACGTAAAAAAGTGCATGTGAGCCAGAATCGCCGCGCCGGGCCCCAAGGATTGCGCAACCAAAAACACCCCCGCGCGGCGGCGATTCCGCCATGACCCATGCCCCGCCGCACCCCCACCCTCCCCGAAATACAGTTTCTCCTTGACTCATTTTCCGCCTGCTGCTATAATCCGCCACTGTAATACAACCCATGTTGCACGTAAGCCGCCCGGTATGCTATGAAGAAACTCCCGATACTGCTCGCGTCCCTGATTCTCCCGGGCATCGGCCATATCCTGTTGGGCAGGATAGCGCTCGGCGTTGCGTTTTTTCTGGGCGTGGTAGTTGTGATGAACGTCTACGCGTGGGAGGTCTTTCGGATGATGGCTCCCGCCCGCGAGTGGCAGGGCAAGGCTCTGTTGGGCGGCTTGTGCTTGCTGTGGGGCGGCTGCCAGGCGCACGTGATATGGCTGCTTTATATTGCGAACCCCGCCAGGCATGCGGCGCGGCGCGAAGAGGCTTTTCGCGAGGGCCTCAGGCATTACATGCGCGATGAGTTTGCCGATGCGATCAGCCGGTTCGAGGAAGTGCTCCGCATCGAGCGCTTCGACTTCGATGCGTGGTTTCACATGGGAGTGTGCCACAGCAGAGCCGGCAATTACAGGCGGGCCGTCCGCTGCCTCAAGAAGTGCGTCGAATTCGACGAAGAACACAAGTGGGCGGCTGAAGTGGCGCAAGAAATGCAGAAGGCACAGGCCGCACGCAAACAGAAAGCCGCAACCGGATAACGACAAGGAGAAACAATGCAAAGGCTCTTGTATCTGCTTGTCGCGGCGTCGGTGTTCCTGATGAACACCCAGCATGCGATCAAGATACCCGTCGGCAAGCGCGCGCTCAATCTGGGCGTGGTCGACATCGTCATCTGGGCGGCGTTCGGGTTATGGGCGGTGTCTGCGATCATCAAAAGAAACATCTTCCGCTCGAAGTTGCCGCCGGTTGCGTTCATCGCGCTGCCGGTGCTGGCGATTCTCTCGATTCTGCGCCACAGTGACATCGGCGCGGCCAAGGAGATCTTCCAGTTCGTCGAGTACTTCATCATCGCGGCGCTGCTTTTCATAAACCTCGCCGAGAACGAAACGAAGCTTCGCGGGCTGATCTCGGTCTTTCTGATGGCGGTGTCGGCGGTGGTGGTGTGGGGGCTGATAGATTACATGTCGTCGGCCGGCATCTTCACGGCCGGCGGCGCCTTCGGCAACGTCAATGTGCTCGGCGCGTATTTCGCCGTGGCGCTGCCGCTGGTCTTGGGCGTGGCCCTGTTCGACGACCTGAAAACGTGGCAGCGAATATCGCTGGTCGTTCCGGTGGTGATCGGCGCGGCGATAACGCTCTCCGGCGCGGCCCTGGCCGCAACGCTTGCCGGACTGCTCCTGGTGCTGGCGCTGCGCAGCCCGAGAGTGCTGCTGCCGCTGGGCCTGGTTATAGGCACGCTGGGCATCATCGTGATGCCGCGCGTTCTCAGGCACAACCATGCGAAAATAGTCGCCAACTCCGCCGCCGTCTACCTTTACAATAATTATTTGCTCGACGAAGATCAGCTTCTCGAGCGGGCGCAAGCACTCTACGACGACGGCCGATACTTCGATGCCCGCCGCGTGCTGCAACTGATCGACGACGAAGACAAGCTCAACGACGAAGGCGAAAAACTCTGGGACTCGGTCGAGGAGAAGCTCGGCGGCAGGAAGCCCTCGGAAGAGGATCTGCCCTACGACCGCCCGGTTGTTGCAGTGCGCTACAAGCGCTGGCAGGCCGCCCTCAACGCCATCGTCGACAACCCCTGGGGCTACGGGCTGGGAACCTATCAGGACCGCCTGCTCTACGGCAGGATTCGCACGTTCGGCTATCGAACCGACGAGGTCGAAGCATTCAATATCGGCATCGAGCAGCCCGACACGTTCAATCGGTTTCTCGTTATCACCGTCGAGCTTGGCCTTCCGGGGCTGATGGCGTTTTTGTGGCTTTACCTCTGGGCGCTGGGCCGATCGGTGAGGCTGTTTGGCGTCTCGAAAAGCGGCCTGGCACGGGGTGTGGCAGCCGGCGCGACGGCGTCGCTGGCGTTTCTGCCGATCGTCGCGGCGTACTCCGACGTCCTGGTGCGAGGCGTGGCGCTGCCGATCGTGTTCATCATTTGCTGTGTTTACATCCTTGGCAAAGAGGAGACGCAACCGGAATGATACGAGTTGGAATCATCGGCTCCACGGGCCTCGCCGGCGAAGGGCTCATCCGCACACTGCTGGGGCATCCGAACGCCGAGCTTGCATGCCTGTGCTCGGACCACGCCTCGGGCAAGGACGTTGCCGAGGTGCTGCCCGGCCTGCGCAGCGAAATATCGATGACGCTGCGCCCGACCGACGCCGACCGCCTGATCGGCAACACCGACGTGGTGTTTCTCGCGAAGAAGACGCCCGACTCGATGCGGCTGGTGCCGAAGCTGCTGGCCGGCGGCGTGAAGGCCATCGACATCGGCGGCGAGTTTCGGCTGAAGGACCCCGCCGCGTACGAGCAATGGTACAAGAACAAGCACGAGTGCCCCGAGCTGCTCGAGGAGGCCGT
>JABMSA010000038.1 GCA_013202185.1 Planctomycetota bacterium | reverse complement strand
GCCTGGGGGCTGGCCCAGTGGGACGCCTACCTGGCCAAGTTCCCTCGCGACCAGCGCGGCCGAATGATGCGGTCCGAGACCCTCGCACTGATGGACCCGGCCCGGGCGCTCGGCGAGTTGGCAAAGCTCAAGCAGCAGTTTCCGCTCAATCTTCGCCACCGCGAGCGCCACGCCGACTGCCTCTGGCGCACCGGGCGCCGCGCCGATGCACTGAAGGAATACGCGGCCCTCGCCGCCGAGCAGGAGTTCGGCATGTGGGAGCCGGGCCGCAACGCTCTGTGCCTGAAGATATTCCTGAAGGGCCTCACGCCTGTAAGCTTGTCCGAAGAATATAAAGATCGGGTGCGCGATCATGGCGACTGGACCACCTGGCTTGCGAGCGCCGAAAAGGAAGGCGGCGACAACGCCGCCCTGGCCGCGCGCGTCTCGGCCGAAGGCCAGATCAGTGCGTGGGCCGCGCGAGCGATGATCAGGCAGCAGAGCGTCGGCCGCATCAGCGCTGCTCTTGCCAGGGAGCAGGCGCAGGTCGAGTCGGCCAAGGCACTCGCGGCCAAGCCCGATGCCAAGCCCGACGTGAAAGCTGCGGCCCGGGCCGCAGTTGCACGCTCCGAGCGCCGCATCGCGCAGCTCAAGAAGGAAATCCAGCGGGCGGAGGCGCGATCAAAGACCGCAGAGGCCCGCCTGGCTGCGTTCCGCAAGGCCACGGGGCTCGCGCCGGATCAGCCTGCAATGGAGCTGCCCCTCAGGTTCGCGGGCGCCTGCCTGAAAAAGGGCTCCATCTCGGCCGGCGCCGTTTACAATCTTGCAGCACGGCTCTTCAGCAAGGACAAGGAGGCGGCCCGGCCGTTCCTTGAGTATGTGATGAGGTACTCGACGAACGTCGGCCAGGTCCGGTGGGCGGTTGACCGCCTCGTCGAGCTGGGCGTTGCCGGCGAGGACGTTGGCGCGGCCGCCCGGACACTGGCCGCAGTCGGCATGAGAAAGCCCCGCGACGGCACCCACGCCGAGTGGCTTCGCCGCTCGTGCGACCTGGCGCTGCAGTCCGGCGACGTGTTCACGTTTGCGCGCAGTGCGCAGGTGCTCGCGCAGCTCCACAAAGGAAACAAGCAGCTCAGCGGCTACCTCGACCGGCTCGGCGAGGTCTTCGAGAAGGCCGGCAACTTCACCACGGCCGAACACGAGTATCGCCGGGTCATCATGGCCGCTCGCGAGCCAAACAAGAAGCGGCGGGCGCAGCTTTCGCTCGCGGCCCTCTACGAGAAGCTCGGCAGGTCCGAAGACGCAATCAATGTGCTCTCGAATATCGTCAGGCTCGAGCCGCCCGGCCGGAAGCAAAAGCCCCGGCTGACGCCCACTCCTCCGGCAACAGGCAAGGTGCTGCCGGAAGATACAGCCGCCCTGCTCCTGGCGGCGCGGTCCTACCTGTCGCTCGAAAAAGGCGACTTCGCCCTCGATGCCTACGATCGCGCCGCCGTGCAGAAGAATTTCGGCGGGGCCGTGAAACCCGAGAGAGAACTCCTCGAGAGCCTCTGCCGGGCGTGCCTCCTCGCCGTGAGGCCTAACGTCGGCAAGGCAACGGCAGACGACAAGCACTCGACGCTGCCCATCATTATCCTGCAGCGCGGCGAGAAGGTGCTCAAGCTCGTCGATACCATTTTCCGATTTTACGGCAAGACGCTCACACCCTACCAGACCGTCTCCGCCACGCTGCTGCGTGCCGATGCAACGATCATGATGAGGAACTACCCTCGGGCCATCGAGGAAATCCGCGCCGCGCGAAAAGCCGCCGGCGACACTCCCGCCAAGCTCCTCGCAGAACTGAAGATGGGCGAGGTGCACCTGGCAACGGACAACGCGGACCAGGCCGTGCAGATCTTCAAGAAGCTCGCCCGCCTGAACATGCCCGATGTATCGCCGGTGGCGCTCTTCTGGCTGGGCACCACCCAACTGAAGATGAACAGGCGCGACGACGCGATCGAATCGTTCCGCATCCTGTGGGAGCGTTTTGCCGACAGCGAGCTGGTGCGCCAGGCGATCTACACCATTGCGCAAACCTATGCCGAGCAGGGGGCCTTCCTCGACGCCATCCGCCTCTACGAGGCGGTGGGCGCCATCAACTCCATCCAGCTCGAAAAGGTCGCACCCGGCGACGCACTAACGGCAAAGGTGTGGGATGCCGACCACTACCTGGGCACCGGCGAGTACACCATACCCGTTCAAGTGCGATCGTCGTCGGGCGATTCCGAGCGCGTCCTGCTCGACATGAACAAGATCAACCACTCCCTCTTCCTCGGCAATGTGCGTACCGAGTTGGGAGAGCCGAATCGTGGCGACGGAATCCTGCAGGTATACGGAACGGACATGATATACGTGACGTACCGCGACAGGTTCAAATCGCTTGGCAAAGGCGAGGAGGCGACGGTCGAAAACGTGCAGGGTGAGCGCACCACGGACCTGATACAGGTGGTCGCCGATGCGAGTATCAAGGTCTCGCCGAGGGTATTCGTTGAACGGGAGGAAGAGGAAGACGACGTCTACATCGAGAAAACGCAGTCGGAACTCGAGGAAGAACGCAGGCTCGCGGCGCTCAGCGCCAAGCTCGAGCGAGGCGAGGCCGTGATCAGGCCGGGCAACCTGGTTTATCTTCGGGTGGACGACGGCGACCTCGACCGCAGCGCCGAGCCCGACAAGATCGCGGTGACCGTGTTCACGTTCTCTCCCGAGGATCAGCGCACTCGCGGGCGCCGAAACGTCGATCTCGCACAAGCCATGGCGAAGCCGCTTGGCATGCCCATCAGCGATGTCATCCCTTCAAACGGCGACTTCGGCTGGGAGCGCTCATCGGCGCCGAAGCCCGGAAATCGCCCCCGCCTCGACCAGGTAAGGGCCGTGCTCACCGAGACCGGCCCCCACACCGGCATCTTCTACGGCGCCGTAAAGACCGACGTCAACGGCCCGACGGCGATTGTCTCCGACACCTCGGGAGACAACATCGCCGCCTTCGCCATCGACGGCAAGAACGGCTCCAAGGACGCCTGGATGGGCTTCATCGACAACAAGCCCGGCAAGTGGCTCGAGATCGACCTCAAGGGGCTCTACGAGGTCGGCAAGATCACGTGGGACCGTGGCGAAGGGGCCGACGACCGCTACATGATCGATTATACCGTCACGCTGCGCGGCGACGGCCCGCCAATGGTGATCGAACGCAAGGGCAACAAGTCGGCGCACAACAACGAGATCCCTCTCGAGAAGCCCGTCAGTTGCAGGTGGGTGCGCTTCACGGCGCTCACATTCGAAGGCGACGCCCCGGCGATCTCGCAAGTGCGGATTCTCGACAAGGACGGCGAGCAGATAGTGCCGTCGGATCTGTCGCCCCTCGAGCGGGTCGGCAACGATATACTCGAATTCAACGTTGGCGACTGCATGGCCGCCGAGATCCTCGATGAAGAGAACTTCGACCCCGGGCGCCCGATGAAGCGCCTTTCGAACCCGCTCGGCGTGGCCTACGTCGACGGGCACATCGATGCCGTGTACCTGTCGCTCGGCAAGAACAGGTACCTCGGCAGCCTCTTCATCAACGAGAAAGATAACAAGGACGATGTTTACGTGCGAAGGACCAAGCGCGTAACGACCGACGACGTCCTCCAGATAGCCGTTGTGGATCCCGACCTGGACGTCGACGCTACCGCCAACAGGGTTTCGGTGGAGGTCCACAGCAGCAGCGGCGACGGCGCCACGCTGGAGGCGGAGGAAATCGGCGCCACAACCGCCGTATTCAAGGCGCGCATTCAGCTTTCTCCCAATCCAATGGCAAAAGAAGAGGCAAACCGCCTGTGGGTGCGTTCCGGCGATTACATCGTGATGCGGTACCTCGACGAGCAAAACAGGAACCCCGGGCATCCGGTATATCGCGCGAGTTTCGTGTTTGCCGCCGACGAGGAAGTAGCCGACTTTGCGGAGGTCTCGGTGGCGGCGGAATCGCCGCAGCAGGAAGAAGGCAGCTTCTCGCCGCCGCACTGGAAGTTCAAGCTCCGCGATCCCGACCAGGCGCTCCCGGGCATCGACCGCGTCGAAATGCAGGCGATGTCATTCGCGACCGGCGATTCCGCAAGGTTCCTGGTGCTGCTCAGGGACCTCGACGGCATGTTCTCGAGCAACCTGCCGGTGTCGATCTCCGACAAGCCCGTCATCCCAATGCGAAAAGACGCCGACCCGCGGGCGGCGAGGCGCATCCGCACGCTCGACGACCACGGATGGCTCAGCCGGAACAGGAACCAGCCTGCGTCACGCGGACGTGGCAAAGAGAAGGACTACCTGGCCATACCCCTTGCCGTCGTCGGCGACGACCTGGTGTGGACCAGCTACACGGACGCAACCCCCGGCGCCCCGGCAGGGCGGCTCTTCGTGCCGGTCGTGGAACCGAAGATCCTGGACGACCTCCATAAGCTCGGCGTCAACATAGGCGCCCTCCCCGAGGAGGCGCGCACCGAGGGCATATTCGTCGACCTGAAAGACCCCTGCCTGGCACTCGCCGAAACGAAGAAGGATCGCGAGAAACAGGTCCTGGCCGAAATAGCCCGTAAGAAGCGCCACTACAAGAGAATGCTCGCCACCTACGAGACCACCCTCCGGAGCATCGGCAAAAGGATCGAAGAGCTGTCGCCCAAGCAACCGGAGAAGAAGCTCGACGAGCCGGGCCGGGACGCGCCGCCGGAAGCGATCCGGGACAAGGACGTTCCGCTCACGGAAGGCGAGGACATCGATGACATCGCCGGCCTCGAGGACGCAGACCTCCTGACGATGGAGAACCTCGTAATGGCGGCCGCACTCAAGCGGGATCGCGACGGCCTGAGCCAGGCCGCGAGGGCACTGCAACGCCGGCTCAGCGCCCTCGAGCGCTACGGCACCGACGAACTCGAGGCCGAGATCGATCGAATGGAGGCCGAATACCGCGCACAGATGGATGAACGCGACGAGCAGGATGAGCAGACCCCCGGAACGACGCCCCTGCCCTGGTATCGCAAGGCCGACTGGTGGCGCAACTGCGGCGGCGTGGTGCCGGGCACCCTCCTCAGAATCCGCGTGACAGATCCCGAACTCGCCGGCGAGACGGCCGAACTGCGCATTGCCGCTCTCGGCACCTCGATGCCCGGGTTCATCAAGCTCCCGGCGAAGGCCGTGCCCGATCAGCAAGGCGTGTATGAACTGGCCGTCCCAACAACGCCGGACGAGAATGCCAACGGCGCTCTCTCGTTGAAAGGCGTCCGCAGCCTCAGGATTTCCTACGAGGATACCGTCCAAACCAAATTCCCCCCCGATCGGTCAGGCTACCTCTCGCTGGCGTCGAACGGCACGCTCAACGTCACGGGGCCCGACTTCCTCGAGCCCAAGACGAGCTTCCATCTGGGTGAAGACATCTACATGATCATCCGCGACACCGACATGGACAAAACGAAGGAGCGCGACTACCTGTGGGTGGAGATCACTTCCGACGTTGGCGACAAGGAGCACTTCCCGATCCGGGAGACCCAGCCGCACACGGGCGTGTTCCGCGGCAGCATCCCGACCAAGCTTGCCGAGCCGAAGGAGAACGACGGCGCGCTGGCCGCGAAGTTCGGCGGCACGTTCGAGGTCAAATACGTTGATGAGCTGTGGCGTGGCGATTCCGTAGTGCCGCCCGAGCACATGAAGCAAAGCTCGTTTGTGCCCGGCACCGACGGCACCGTGGAGACGTTTGCCCGGCAGTTGAAGCGCGGCTGGCTCCAGCGCGACGTGCTCTTCAGCACGGCGCTCGCCGAGTATGAACTGGGCAAAAGCTCGACCGAGATGGGCGCGGTGCAGCGCGGACGCCGGCACCTGCTGGCCAGCCGCGACAGGTACCGCGTGCTTATGGAGCAGTATCCCAACGACCCGGTCTGCGCCCACGCCACGTACTACCTCGGCAACATCCACTTCCTTCTCGGCGACTACCCCGCCGCCGTCAAGAGCCTCCAGGAAGTGATAGACCGCTGGCCCAAGACACCCTTCAGGGCCAAGGCGCTATACAAGCTCGGCACGTGCCACATGAAAGCCGGCCACGTGGACGGGGCCGTCGAGTGTTTTGTTAACCTGGCGTATCACCACAGCGACAGCCCGCTCGTGGCCGAATCGATGCTGGCAATGGCGCAGCACTTCAGCAACAACAAGCGCTACAAGGCGGCCGCAGGCGTTGGCAACGCATTCGTCAATAAGTTCCCCGGCCACGAAAAGACGGGCAACATGTACCTGCGCCTCGCCGGATGGCTGATCGTTGAAAAGAAACACCCGTCGGCGATCGAGCTGCTCGAGGAGGCCGAGAAGGTCCTGCCCGACTCGCCGAACATGCCGGCGTTCCTCTATTGGCACGCAGACTGCCTCTTCAAGCAAGCGGGCCTCGGAAGCGTCGACTACAAGCGCGGGATAATTCTTCTCCAGCGGGTCACGTATGACTATCCCGACTCGAAGTGGGCCAGGTATGCCACGGCCCGCCTCGCGGAGAAAGACGCGCTGGATTAACAACAAGGCGGGCCGATGGAACTTGCGGTCAAGATATGGCGCGAAGAGCTCAATCGCAAGAGAACGCTGAAGTTCTACATCGTTGCGGTTCTGCTGCACGTAGCACTATTCCTGCCCGGGGTGCTTCCCACGCGAGGATGCCTGCACAAGGTACCCGCCGGAGTGCCGATGGGCAAGGGAAAGAAGCTCACCAAGGGCAAGACGATTGTCGTGCGCACGCCCAAGAAAGTGCGCCGGAAAAGAAAGGTCCGCAAATCGCCCGTGACAATCTACGAAATGCTGAAGGAAGAAGACCTCCAGACGGAGGCCCGGACGGCCCAGCAGTTCTCGGACAACGTTGGCGTGCCCGGGGGCGTGGGTTCGGGCGCCACGGCGGCGGGCTCGCCCAGAGGAACGGTTCTCGGCGGGAAGCTCTACTTCTACAGGGTCAAGTTTTCCGGGCCCGGATGGAAGGCCAACAGCAGCGGCGTGAGGCCCTTGATGAACGAGGTCAAGGACTCGGGCGTTGTCAAGAAGGTGGCGGGCTACAACAACGTGGTAACCCTCAAGGACCTGCCGCGCCACAGCGGCGAATACTTCCCATCGATGCTCTACATGACCGGCACCGGCAATATCGGGGCATCCGACCAGGAGGTGAAGAACCTTCGCGACTACCTGGCGGGTGGCGGCATGCTTTTCGCCGACGTCTCGGGAGGAACTTTTCACCAGCATTTCGTCGAATTCATGCGGCGTGTGCTGCCGGGGAACAAGCCAACCGTGATCGAGTATGACCACGAGATATTTCGCGGCGGCTACGTGCCTTATGCGATGATTCGAGGCTGCCCGATCTACCGCAAGCATCGTGGCGCCGGCCCCGCCCTCGGGTGGTGGATCGGACCCAGGATCTCGGTGTTCTACAGCCGGGGCGACATGGGCGCCGCGTGGGGCGCCGCCGGATTGTTCAAGGCGCGCAAACGCAACGTCGAGCAGGCGTTCCGCATGGGCGTCAACATTGTCGCCTACAGCCTGCTATACTACAAGCACACGGAGGGATAGGACGAGATGAGACGCGTCACGCTTACGGTCGGTCTGCTGTGCTGCGTGGCGGCATGCACCTTCGGTGCCGACAACGACAAGCGCGCCGACGAGCTGTTCGAGACCGCCCAGTCGGCCTTCAATCTCAAGCGCTACGAGGACGCGGCCACCAAGTTCTATGACTTCATGGCCGCGGCGCCGTACGACCCGCGCAACGATCAGGCCCAGTACTACAT
>JABMSA010000485.1 GCA_013202185.1 Planctomycetota bacterium | reverse complement strand
TTCCTGGGCTGCCTGGGCTGCCTGGGCTGCCTGGGATTCCTGGGCTTCCTGGGCTTCCTGGCCTGCTTGGGCCTGCTGGGCCTTGGAGCCTGTTCGGTACTCCCCCTACTCCCCAATGGCATTGACTTAAAGGGAAAGAGGGCAGGCAACGCCTTAACCGCCATAAGGCGGGGCGGCCTGCCCCTACCAAGACCGGAGCCCTTAAGTTAATGCCCCCCTACTCGGCGGCGGGCACCTGCTTTAGGTGCGCTTTCAATTCCGCGAGGCGGGCCTTGAACGCTTCCTTCGTCAGCTTCTCCACATATCCGTCTACATTTACCACGCAGCGGCCGCCGTCGTGGCGGGGCTTGTTGTCCCATGCCAGCAGCAGGTTGAAAGGCAACAGCCCGGCGCTGATCTGCTTGTCGGTGATGTCAAACAAATACTCGTAGCTGCATCGCCGCTGGCCTTCGGCGCCTTCGTCGGCCGGGCAGGCAAGGTGCGAGTCGAAGAGGAACTCGCCTTCCACCAACTGCTTGAGGTTCGCCGGGTATCGCTTTCCTTCGCTCTTGTCGCGAAGGTAATCCCGGCAGCGTATCCCGATCTCGCCGAGGTTGGCCTGGCACACCGCCGTCCAACCTATGGGAAACAGTGTGACCGACAACCTGTCGGGCTGCTTCGAGGCGACGAGCATTGCCACCAGCCCGCCGTCGGGAGTCAGCAGCACGTAGGCCTTGTCCGTTTCAACCTTCAGAGATGCCACGGCGCCCCTGGGCTCGGATTTGTCGCGCGCCGCGATCTGATCGAGAAACTTACGGCTCGTCATCTTGCCGAGCTGCTCGCTGAATTCGAAGACGTCGACCCGTTCGCGCTGCCCGTCTCCCACCGTGAGCCGGCAGATCTTCGCCCCGCGAACCGGCACTACAAGGCCATTGGCTGCAAGATAGACGTGCCCCTGGCGAGCCCTTGCGAAGACTTCCATGGCTGGGGCGTCTGCGGCGAGGCCGGCATCGGTGGGCTTGATGTGCACGCTGCCGTATGTCCCCAGGTCGAGTCCCATTATCGTACCCTCTTCCTTGAGGTGCTGGTCGTAGCGAGGCAGGATGTAACTCCGGCGCGGGCCGACTTTCGCCGGCGCGTCGAGGTCTTCTTTAACGGCGGCGCCGTCGTCATCGTCCTCTTCCACGTCATCCGGTTCGTCGTCGGGTGTGATTCCCGTGATCGGCAGGCGTACGCTGATCGGTGTTTTCATCCCCCCCGTTGCGGTTGCCGGTGTCGGAACTGTTGGCGGCATATCTGCCGGCGGCGCGACGACGGTTTCCGCGGGCTTGGGTGAAAGGCCCCCGATCGTGACCATCTTGGCGAGCATGTCGATGAGTGCCTGCTTCACTGTGAAGGTGATGATTGTGGTGGAGCTTCGCGAGTCGATCTTGATCGACCGCAGGAAATCGTCGTCGATTTTGACGGCGTCGGCTTCGCCGGAGCTTGCAAGCGTTGCGAACTCCGAAAGGTCGTCCTTTGCCTTCTGGAGTTGTTTGCTGAGTTCCATCGCGGCGGGCACGTCCCTGCAGCCGAGTTCGACGGAGATGTCGAAATTCCTGCGGCTTGTCTTGCCGTGTACGACGAGGCTTTCAAACTTCGACATGTCGAGCTGCTGCATCGGCCCCGGCAACTGATCGCCGGAAAGGGGGAGTTGGCCGGGATCGAGCTTCGCAAACATCCAGAACGTTTTGTTGCGAAAGCGGGTGGCTTTCTTTATCAACGGCGAGTTCTCGCCCATTGCTTTCGCGTTGCCTGTTATGATGTCGATGATCTTCTCGACAATGGGCTTGTCGCCGAGAAGGACAACCTTGCTGCCGAGCACACACAGCCGGGTTTCGTCGTTTCCGGCGATCTTGAGCCCCTTGTACGAGCCTTCATTCCAAGGGATGCGTGCAGCGTAATCCTCGATCATCTCCCTGTCGAAGCTCCCTGCGACGATCACGGCTTGGTTTTTCGTGCCGCTGTCAGCAATAAAGAGGGCGGAGCCGAGGTCCTTTTTCGGATCGAGCTCGAGGGTTTCCAGGAACTCGGGGAGGGATGGCATGAGATGCGCGCTATCGTCTTCCGTCGGTGGCTGGAGTTGCTTGTCGAAGAGGCCTGACCTGACGAGCTCCTCGATATTGACGAACGCCAGGGCGTCGGCGCCTTCCGGCACAACCTTCAGCGGATTGTATGCTATCGTAGTGGCCTTGATGGTGTTGTCGCGTGTGCCGAGAACGATGCCTACGACGATGCCGATCAAGATAAGGAAGCCGACTCCGAGGAGCGCCAGGCGCAAGCCGTTGCCACGGGCGGATGCGCTGCCCCTTCCCGGTGCTCCGCGCCTTGACCGGCGCCCGTCCACCTCGCGGGCGGCTTGCGTGCGCCCTGCGGCAGGCGCCGGGCGTTGCTGAGCCTGCGGGCGCGCACTACCTGCATCGGGCGGCGCGGCCGGGATTTGCATAATAGCCCCGCACGGGCACTTGGCACGTTTGCCGGCATATTGGTCGGGCACCGTGGCTACCTTGCCACACTCTTCGCACTCGATTGTGATCGCCATGATCATCTCCGTTGGTAAGCAGTTCACGGCGTACAAATCCTTGCACCCGAATTATACATTATGCAGGGGCAATTGTCAATTGATTATGACGCTCGAATCGCGCGGCGAATCCTTCGGCCATGTCCCAAAGCACAGCTCAACGCAAATGGGGAGCGTTGCCATGTACCTGCACGGGGGCCCAAGAAAGAAAAAACTGCTTGATTCGCCCGAGCCCGCCGATTATCATAGTACACGGTCGGAGTATCCGGCCGGAAAGGACAGCTACAATGGCTTTGCTCGCGATTCTCTTCAACCTTCGACTTACCAGCCTTGCCCTCTTGCAAGGGCGGGGGCGGGTGTCGTCCGGCTGAAGGTCGCGGAAAGAGCCGAGTTCAGATTTCCAAACCCGTCCCCGGACGCACCCGGACGGGGTTTTTTTGTGGCAACTGCCGACGCACCGTTTGTTCGAGAGGATACGGCCCAAAGGACACGTCCGCCGGAGGAACCGATGGCCGACTACAACTACAGAGAGATCGAGCCCAAGTGGCAGAGGTTCTGGAAACAGAACAAGAAGTTCGAATCGGACGCCCGCACCGACAAGCGCAAGAGCTATGTGCTTTGCATGTACCCCTATCCCTCGGGCAGCCTCCACATGGGGCATGTTATCAACTACACAATCGGCGACGTGATCGTGCGCTACCGAATGATGCAAGGCTGCAACGTATTCTCGCCGATGGGATGGGACAGCTTCGGCCTGCCCGCCGAGAACGCCGCCATCAAGGCCGGCCTGCACCCCGAAGACAGCATCCGAAAGAACGTCGCCAAGATGCGCGAGCAGATGCGCACGGCCGGCTGGGCATACGACTGGCGCCGCGAGGTGGCCACAAGCCACCCCGGCTACTACAAGTGGACGCAATGGCTGTTCCTCAAGTTTTACGAGGCCGGCCAGGCATACAAGAAAATGGCGGCCGTCAACTGGTGCCCAAAGGACAACACCGTGCTCGCCAACGAGCAGGTGCACGACGGCCGGTGCGAACGCTGCGGCACCACCGTCGAGCAGCGCGACCTCGAACAGTGGTTCTTCAAAATGTCGTCCGATGCCGAGCGACTGCTGAACAACCTCGACCGGCTCACCGGCTGGCCCGAGAAGGTCCGCAAGATGCAGACCGACTGGATCGGGCGCTCCGAGGGCGCACGCATCGATTTCCACGTCACCGAGACAGGCGACCAGATGCCTGTGTTCACTACCCGACCGGACACCGTCTACGGCGTAACGTTCATGTCCGTCGCGCCGGAGCATCCGCTGGTTGAGAAGCTGATTAAAGGCTCGCCGCGCGAAACCGAGGTAATGGAAGCAGTGCGCGAGATGCGCCGGCACGGAACCGCCGAGCGCGAACGGGGCGACATGGAAAAGATCGGAATCGCCACCGGCTTCCACGTTACCAATCCCGTCAACGGCGAGGAGGTGCCGCTATACGTGGCCAACTTCGCACTGATGACATACGGCACCGGCGCCGTGATGTCGGTGCCCGCGCACGACCAGCGCGACTTCGAATTCGCACGGAAGTATGACCTGCCTGTAAAGGTCGTCATCCAGCCTCCGGACAACCCACTTGACCCGAAAAAGATGACCGAAGCTTACGTGGACGACGGCGTGCAGGCAAACAGCGCCCCATTCGACGGCATGCCCAACCGCGAAGCGATGGCCGGGATCATCGAGCATCTCGAGAAGAACAACTGGGGCGCCGGCACCATCAACTACCGCCTGCGCGACTGGCTGCTCAGCCGCCAGAGGTACTGGGGCGCGCCCATCCCGATCATCTACTGCGACAAATGCGGCGAGGTGCCCGTGCCGGAAGACGACCTGCCCGTGCTGCTGCCGCGCGACGTCGAATTCCGCCCGACGGGCGAAAGCCCCCTCGCAACGTGCGACGAGTTTGTAAATACAACCTGCCCGCGCTGCGGCGGGCCGGCCAAACGCGAAACGGACACGATGGACACTTTCGTCGACTCGTCGTGGTACTTCCTCCGCTACTGCAGCCCGCGCAACGAAGACAAGCCATTCGACCCCGACGACGTCGACCACTGGATGCCCGTGGACCAGTACATCGGCGGCATCGAGCACGCCACAATGCACCTGATCTACTGCCGCTACTTCACACATGTGCTGCGCGACCTGGGCATGGTGCCGTTCGAGGAGCCCATAGCCAACCTCTTCTGCCAGGGGATGGTCTGCAAGGAAGCATTCTACTGCCGGAAGTGCAAATGGCTGCGCGAAGACGAAGTGGCAAACGGCCGCTGCACCAAATGCGGAGGCGAAGTGCAC
>JABMSA010000484.1 GCA_013202185.1 Planctomycetota bacterium | reverse complement strand
GGGGCCAATGGCATTAACTTAAGGGCGTCCGTCCGTGTAGGGACAGGCCGCCCCGCCATATGGCGGTTAAGGCGTTGCCTGCCCTCTTCCGTCCTTGGTCAATGCCATCGGGGGCCAGGGGCGGCTGCCTGTTCGATGATTGACATCTGGCCTGTGACTCTCGGAATAAACAGGTAACCGTCCCTAGTTTCTCCATTGTCAGATGCAGTTACTGACCTGAGGGCAGGCAATGCAGATAAGAGGGCGTGACAATGCCTGTCCTTCGGACAAGTCGGGCCTGCCCGTCGGGCAGGCTGGCTTCCGCTCGGTACGTCTCGCGCGGACCCGTGGGACCGTCCGCGCCGCGAAGCCCGTGCCTGGTAGTCTTTCCTGGCGATGGTGAGCGTTTCGCAGCGTTCCGAAATCGGAAACTGCACAGCATACGCGCTCTTCCCCTGCCCCGAGACTCCGCCCTTTATCCTCCAATTCTCACCATGTCGATCCCGGTTGTCAATTGTGCACCCGTACGCCCGGTTTGAGCCACCGCTGGAAAATGCGCGCGGCATTGTCGCGAAGAATCTTGCGTCGCGCCGCATCGCTGATTCGCGCGAGTACTATGCAGCCAATGCCGGACATCGGATCGAACCAGGGAAGATCCGTGCCGAACGTGATCTTGTCTTCAATGCCGGCGTCCACCATCTTTTGGATAAGACCGTGGGCCGAGACGGCAGCGGTCAATTCGCAGTAGACGTTCGGGAAGTCGCGGGCGCAATCGATGGCCTCGTCCCAGTCGCCGTATAGGGAGTGGCCCATGAGAATGGTCGCGTCCACGTACTTTTCGGCGATCTCGCGGACCTGCTTCCACCCGGCGCAGGCGTCACCGCCCCAGGTGTGCAGGAGCACCACGAGCTTCTCTGCGTGGGCGTGCTCCCAGAGGGGAACGCAGGCCGGGCCGGTCACGGGCGTACCGTAGTAGCCTGCCAGGATCTTGTAGCCCGCGAACCCGCGCAGCGAGCCGAAGTTCTGCACGGATTGCTTCAGGTGGTCGGCATAGTGCGGGTTGACGGCGTAATAACCGATGAGGCGGTCGGGGAATCTATCGATGGCGTCCTGCGCTTTCAGGTTCCCCGAGAACGGGTCCTGAAGGGCGTCGTGGTGGCTGAAGACAAGCCTCTCCACGCCGCACCGGTCCATCGTGCGGAGCATGTCCTTTACATCGGGATTCGGGAACCAGATGCCGCCGAACACGCCCATGTGGCCGTGGGTGTCAATGGCTCGAAACGATGTGAGCGTGCCCTGTTCCAGTAGTTCTTCTACGATTGCCGATTCGATGCGTGGCTTCATGGTTTGGACTCCTCCAGCAAGCGCTCCAGGTTGCCGTGCGCTATGAGTTCCTTGTCCTTGGCGGAAATGTCGAGGTTGCGCAGAAGGAGCGACGCCCCTCCCATCGCGCGGCGGTGGCAAGCGGAGCCGAAGAGGATGCGCGTCGCGCCGTACTTCTCGACGAGAGCGGGGATGCCTCCGTCGAGTTCGAAGGAAGAAGTCTCGATCTGAAATCCCTCAAAACGCTCGAGGAGCGGGCGAATGTAGCGGTCCGATCCCCACCAGCCGAGATCGGTCACGATCACGCGCAACTTCGGGAACTCGCTCAGCAGGTCGGTGACGCGCTGCCAGTTGCTTGCCAGGAAAAGGGGTATTCGGCATTCGATTATCATCTCGAACAGTGGGCCGAACGTGATGCCATTCAGCAGGTACCTGTGTTCGTCGGGCCGGGCGGCGAGCATCTTGACGCCTGCGTCCTGCATCTGCCGCCGGAGTTCTTCGGGCGGCATCTCCCCCGTTTGCGCCGGCAGGATGTGCCATGCCGGATGGAGCCGTGACGACGGGGCGCAGAACGCCTTGATCTCGGGGTTCGTCACGAGAGGCGAGCTGCCTTCGGCGGCCTCGGAATGCACGAGCGCCTCGTCCACACCGCAGAGGTCCATCTCGTCCAGGAGCGCCTCCGTCGAGAGAATGGGGTCGATCGGCGGCGACTTTGAAACGCCGGCGCGGGCGTAGCAGTCGAACAGTCGCAGGTTTGGCGAAGCGTTATTGGGTTTGGCCATGGTGCTTTTTGGTCTCCTGTTGTTTCTCGACGACGAATCGAATCTTGCGTCACTGCGCATCCGACGCAGAGGCAGTAGCCAGCTCCGCCATCAGCCACAGCGTCATTGCCGTGGGCGGCATATCATATTCCGCCTCGACGCCCATAGCGAAGGGCGCCGGCTCGTCGTGCTCGTCCCCGATCATTCCCGTCATCACCGCGCCGGGTATCTGGGGCACGGGCGGGAAGAACTCGTCTGTATTGATGAGCCGCTCGGGCTGGTTCCTGCCGACGCCCTCGACCGTGCTGGCATCGAAGGGGTTGCAGCCGAGTATCCAGTCGAGCTGGCGGCAGGCGGTGGGCCGGCAGCGCTTGTCCCCCGTGACATCGTGCGCCCTGAGAAGAAACAGCGCCGCCCCCAGAATATCGGTGTTCATCCCGACGCGGAAATCCGCATACTCGAAGAAGTACTTGTAGTATCCGGACCCGGCCAGCCGGCCGCCGCCGGGATTCTCGGCGTACCAGTAACAGGGGATCAGTCCCCACGCGTTGCGCTCGGCCATTGAGCATTTCTGCTCGACGGCCATGTGAACGGTTCCCCGCCATTGTGCCGCGTCGGGATGGCCCGGCTCGAGCTGCAGAAGCTCGCAGAGCCCTACCAGGCCGAAATAGCCCCCCCCGTGGAGGCAGGCGACGTCTGATCGCCCCGGCCCGACGCGGAAGCAGGCCGCCATCGGATCGGAGGACGGGTCACCGCCCACCTGCAGCTCGACCAGCGCCGATGCTCGGGCGCAGGCGGCGTCCAAGTATGCCCGGTCGCCGGTGGCGCGGTGCATCGCTATTGCCGCATACAGGGCATCAGACAGATGCAACGCCGAACCGGGATAGTTCTGGCTGAAATACCCGGCCATCCACTCGTGATACCTCGGCACCACCGGTGGGTTGTAGGGTCCCTTCGGATAGTCCGGCCCGGTGATATAGCGCCACATCCCCTCCGCAACGTCGAGACACTTCCGGCTGTAATCCGGATCGATCTCCTCAAACGTCCGGGCCACCATTGCCTGTCCGATGATCGTGGCGTAGGTTGCCGAGGCAGGCGGATCATTGGGATACAAGTCGCGTTCTTCGGCCCAGCCCAAAGGCATTACCACGTGGTCCATCAGGCCTCCGTCCGGCCGAGCCATCTTGTGGAAATACTGATTGCCCCACTGCAGTTCGGCGGCTATTTTTCCGCCATCCCATCGCGGTGCAACCTGCATCGCAAGCTGCGACAGCCCCACCAGGCCGAAGCTCGTGCCGAAGGTCCACTTGCGCAGGTCGCACGACTGGTGCCACCCGCCGGTAACGTCCACGTGCTCGCCGGTATCGACCCGCCGGGCATCGTTCGTATGGCACGGCGCGTGCCAGCCCGTGATGCTGTCGCCGCAGCGCTGCGTCGGGAAATAGTTGAAGATCGTCCGCATCGGGTGGTCGTAGATGCGGCTGTATATCGTCACCACCCGCGATTCCAGCGCGTTCCCGCCGTGAGCGTGGCCGCAACGGATCAGGTAATTGCCCTCATCCCGCGCCCGGCTGAAAGAGCCAACCCACGCATCTCCCAGATCCGCCTGGACGCGCGTTAAACGCCCGGAGAGCGCAACGTCTCTCGTCTGCGACCGCCGAAGGATCTGAAACTCGTCCGATGGCGGATCCGTCACCACAAAGTACTTGGCCTCATCAGGCAAGAAGCCCACGTGGTTCACAAAGATATGGCTGCTCATGATATGACTCCCGTTGCTCCGCCGGCAACTATCGCTCATCCTTTCACGTCGAATCCTAACTTGGAATCTGGATCAGTTTTCGGGGCGAGGTACGCAGCTCTTTCCAGGCCGCCGGGCGTCGAGCGTTGCCCGTCGTAACCTGTGCCGTCCAATACTCCAATGTACAAGTTGCCAAGTTCCGGGTACCCGACACAGCAGCCCACGACTCCGTAATCGCCGATCTTTCTCTTCTGCTCCTGGAAGTCGGCGTCATCGCAGGAGGAGGGGTCCGGGAAGAAGTACTTGAGGTACGTTGGGAGGTCCTTGTCCACATCTTTGACCCAGTTGCTCGTGCGCATCACTTCCGGATTATCACGGTAGTAAACTTGCTCCTGCCACAGCGTTCCGTCGGGCGTGTCGCAGTGGCGGCGGACCACGATCTTGCTATGAGTCTTCTCTCGGACCTCGGTTCGAAACTCCCGCTTGTCATCTCTGCTCGGGCCGAGCCCCCCGTAAATGAACCATCCGTCGAGCCCGAACTTCTTGACTTGCTCAAGGTACAGCAACCAGCCGGGCGGATTATTGTAGAGGTACGAATCCCAGAACGGCAGCCCCGCCGCCCGCGTGGGCAGCATACCCGATATGTCGGGCGCCACCGGAACCACGTCCGGTTGCCCGTGGTTGATCGCGCAAAGCATTCTTTCTTTTGGGGTCATGTTGGGGTCCCGTTCCAGTGCAACACGAGACGAGGCACGAGTGTAACAGAAGGCTCTGGTAAAGGCAAGGAAAATGAGGATTAGGCGGGGCGCGGGTGTCCTTGCGAGCAAAGAAATGCGCATGGGCGGGGGTGGGGGCGCCTACTCTCCGAGTAGGTCGGCCGCCCCAACGCTGAAGAACAACAAGTGCAGCAAGAATGAAGTGGGCGGCATTGGTTTCGACACAGGTCCCGGCGGCGTGGCGGAGGGGAATACATGTACAGAAAACAAATCCTCCGGAATTGCCGCTTTCTTCAAAGGCACTGCCCCAACACTGAAGAACAACAAGTGCAGCAAGAATGAGCAGGATGGCATTTACTTGGGTGAAGGCGCCGGCGGTGTGGCGGAAGGAAACAAGTGTAATGACAATAAGTGGTGGGGGATCCGTTACGACGATGCGTCGAAACCGGGCATTCGGCGCGATAACTCCGCTTCCGGGAATAAGCAAGGCCAGATTCTGCGGGGATGAGTTTTGAATGAAAAGGCGGCGGCCACCCGTTGGCGTCGTTCGGCGGGTTGCGTTGGCCGCAGGAAAATGCAAAAGGCACCGGCGAAGAGGGCAGGCATTACCATGCCCTCCGAATTATCCGGCGCCTGCGCGCATGGACGTCCGGATCGGAATTCTGCCGCCCCCTGCAGGGGCT
>JABMSA010000483.1 GCA_013202185.1 Planctomycetota bacterium | reverse complement strand
GGGGCCAATGGCATTGACTTAAGGGCGTCCGTCCGCGTAGGGGCTGTGCTGAGCGAGTCTTCGAGTGAATCGCCTGCCCTCTTTCGCCCTTGAGTCGATGCCATTGATCGGTAGGGGTCGCGCGCCGGCGAATGGCTTGATCCGAATTGTTGTCAAATGCGCATTGGCCAAGTAGGGGCCGGCCGCCCCGCCGCATGGCGGATAGCCCCGAAGGGGCGTGGCGTTGCCTGCCCTACACAGTGAATGTGTTGGATCGACCCTATTCGAATTCGCGGATGGCATCCTCTTCGTCGAAGCGCTTGGCGGCGCGCTCATAGTACTCGGCGACCCGGACAAGGACGACTGCTGTTCGAGGCCATCGAGAATGCAGTTCGTCAGCATAGCTCTGAAACTTCGCGGCAAGCTCTCGTTCCTGATCACCACCCTTTGCCCGAAAATGTGCACCTCGTTTGTTAAAGATGCCAATATCCAGCCCATCCTCCAATTCCTGACTCGCCACTTGCTCAATTACGTTGCGGACGGATTCACACGGCCGCTGACCATCTGGATCCTCAGGGGCATAAGCCAGAACGTTGCCAATCCGAATGTCACATGCGCTTAGACGCCCACATTGTTCACTAAGGCTACGGGCCTCAACCACCCAAGCGAAAAGTTTCTCTTGGTCGATTCGTAGCATTGCGGACGTGTCATCTCCTTCAGGTACGCCAGTAGCCGCTCGCTCCTCGACTGTCCCCGGCACCTTTCGCCATCTCTCAAGCAGTCGAAAGGCCTGTGTTGCTCTGGCTTCCTCCTGTTCCGAGGGCTCTTGCGGTTCTTCGTTCTCGCGACAATAAACCAATCTCAGGATGTCAACAAAAATCTTCGGATCTGTGCTTAAGAGTTCTTGCAGGGCTTTCAATCCCCGTTTGCTGTAAGCGAGTGATGACATCCACGCCCACTCCACTTTGGCCAAGGTGGAGCTCTCTATGCCTTCATCCTCGAGTAGATCCAAGAGTTCTTCCACCTCATAGGGCAGGGAGTTCATGGCTGGTGGGTACCACTCTTCTTTCGGGTCATGCTTCGGGGCCTCCTCAAGGGCCTCTTGAATCAGTTCTCTTGGGATCGCCATTCTCTGCTTCTTGTCCTTGCGCCTTTTCTTGCGAATACTTCTAGCGGTCAGATTGATTGCTTGGTACGGTCTACCGGCTTGGAGAAGCCGCCGGAATGCGCGTTCTGCGTCGCACTCAAGAACAGAGAGGTAATCTATCGGCGCACGCGACCAATACAGTTTCTCAGCCTCCTCTCCCCAATTCTCCAAGCAATCCCAGGTGGACCCCTCTGTGGGCATTCCTTGAGCAAGGTTGGCGAATCGGTTGGCATCCCATGAACTCTCAGTCAGAGACATTAGGTTATCGATCCAAGAGGGACCATGCTTTTCGAAATTGCCACGTACGTAACCAAGGCCCATCTGTAAATGAGGATGAGAGCCCTGCCGTGTTGGCTGGATGCCGAGAGTGCCCAACACCAAGTCAGTCATGACAGCTTCTTCGACATCTATATTGGCTAAGCCGAATCCTATTTGGGCCGGGCACCCGACCTTTTCAGCAAGATTCATCAAGCCTTGTATACCGTGTGCTTCATAAATCGCTTTTATGGCCTTCTCGCGCTGTTCTTGAATGCACCTGGCTTCCTCTTTGTAACTCAGGTCACGCCCCCCCGGCAACTCCGGCCACGGCGCAAAGAGCCACCCATGCAGATTCAATAGGTCGCGCGACTGAAACTTCCTATATATTTCTTCGAGTGGCTGCAACTCATCTTCGCTCATTGCCCAATCCGCGTCAGGCACAACCCGGTGACGGGAGAGCACGCTTCGCAGGGCGTTCCCCATAACCAAACGATCTTCTTCTTCGAGGTCCTCCGTATCCATCTCCTGCAGCCCAGCCAGCAACCTTCTGGCAAGATCCCGATGCTGCAGGCGCAGCTCATTATACGCTTCAATGAGGGACTTCCAACGGCAACCCAGGAACCCGGCCCACAGGATCATCCGATCGAGCAACTGCTCAACGAATCGGCAGTAATCGTCAATTGGCACTTTCATTTCTTCATCCGGCTTCCAATCACGCCACCGGGGTTCTGCCGTTGGGAATGAGCTACCGGAAACCTTAGGAAGCAACGAGACCGCCATGTTCCATGCTACGTCTGGCTGTTGCCCATATAGAACATCGATTGCATCCAAGCGGCGGAAGACATCCGCCGTAGTCTGCGGGTGCCACGGCAGAAAAATCTCGGTCAAGGTACTCGCGGGGCGGTTACCCAAACCACCGCCCGGATCAGCCGCTGCAAGCTCACCTAACAATAACGTGACACGTGTCAGCAAATCTTTGCACCAGGCCAGACGCTCGAATGCCCAGAGCACGTAGGTGTGAGGACTGGACCCGAAGAATCCCCCCTCGTCAAACAAAGCGGCGATCGCATCTTTGTCAGTCAACAACTTCTCCAAAGCCTGTATGAATTCATCTGGTGAGGCTTCGGCCAAGTCCGGTAACCAAGGCGCAAGGGAGAGCCAACTCTCCCTTTGGGACAGCTTCTTATCGCCAAGGAGATGCCGAACAAGAATGTTGGCCACGCCTTGCCCGTCCGTTCCCGGCAATTCTTGGCCAGCAAGCGCGAAGTGAGCGATTGAACCGACAAGACCCTCTCTCAGCGCGCGCGAATACGGGTGCACTTTTCCATGCACAGAAGCCATGCAACGTTCATCTGAAGGCAACTCAAGTTTAGGATCGGGCGTGCCCAACACTTCCTTTACGGCCTCGCAAAACCGGTGAATCTGGACGCCGTGCATAAGATGGGTGAGGGAAGTCCACGCAAAGTCCCAGGCGAGCCAATCCCACATCGCTCCACGGCGGACGATTGGGCCTTCCGGGGCAGTCCATTTGGCGATCACCCGCTCGATCTCACTGTAGTCGCGGTTCGCAAGTTTCTGAAGCGCCTCTCGGTCTGCCTCATTGTCAGCTTCCCACTGACCTGGCAGCACAAGGGGAACAAGGTCCAGTGCAGCTTCGCCTGATGTCCAAGGGAGAGGCACGTCTGGCTCCTCAGCCACCATCCACAGGATCGCCGTCAGGCTGCCCTTGCACTCCAAGGAAAGACGACGCGCCCGTTGTGCGGAAAACCCCATTTGGAGAAGGGCCTCCTGGCAGGGTCTTCGGTGAACACTCCCAAGGCTGATGCATGATTTTCTCTGAGGGGAAGCGCCGGCAGATTTGCCAATTGGGAGCATGAGGCGGAGAACGGGCGAGTCCAGAGCTTTGGCCTCAAGGCGGGCCCCGGGAGTGAGAAGAACCACGAGATGCTCTGACTTAAGTTTCGAAAGATAGTGCAAGACTTCCGGCCCGTGGACGAAGAGGACACGAGAGGCCACATGCTCTGCCTCTTCTTCGGGCAGACTGAGGATCGCGGCGGCGATAAAGGCGGAAGCTTCTTCAACGGAATCACCTTCAATCGTGACCTTGCGAGAATCGGATTTGAACCATTCATGAAGCTCAGATACTGCCTCATTTCTTCCTCCAACGATCAAATCGGCGGAGATCTCCACCCCGTACCGCGCCTCCAAGTCCTTTCGTACGAATGACTCAAAATCATGGAAGTCTTCGACACGCAGACCCATTTGAGCGGCGAGCCAACGCGCGGCGCCGGGACACATTTCCAGCCAGTTGTCGAGGTCCACGTTGTCCAGGCCCCGAACGTCGCCCCATCTTCCTTCTGATTTCTTCTTGTTGACCCAATCGTCTTTTCCGGTCCACGAATGGGGTGTGACGAAGACGAACGTTGAATTCAGAGGTCCGATGCCTTTTGGATTGTCCGTCCGATTGCTGTAATCAGAATTAGCCTTGTCCTGTGGTTCGCCTGTGCCCATTTCCCAGACCGACACGCCTTTCGGTACATGAGGATGTGACGCGGTCGTCTCCACTTTGCCATCGTAACCGGGCAGGTTTATCTGGTCACCAACCGGGATTCTGATTGCAACCAATTGCTCCATCCTGACAGTTTCTATAATCAGCCTCCTCACCAGGTCCGGGAGCAATTCTTGCGCGTCACGTCTAGTAGAAACGAACCACTGATCGATCTGAGTTGCGTCGATTATTCGTCCCATTTACAGTTTCCTCGCTTTTGTCAAGACCCCGAGGCAAGTACGGCCGCCTTTTTCCCGATCAACATGATTCAGAGGGCAGGCAACGCCACGGCCCCGTAGCGGGGCCTATCCGCCCTGCGGCGGGGCGGCCGGCCCCTACCTGCGTTCATGCGCATATGACACCAGTTGCTATAAGTTGCCGCAAACACTGAGTTTAGCAGGAAAGGATGCAAGTGTCAACATGAAAATCTGGGCCAGTTTCGGGTTCTAAGAGCAAGTGGCGCTTGTCCAAGGGGCACGGGTACATCGCGGCGAGGCGTCGCCACCACCTGGGCACGTCCCAGGGGGGGGATGACTGGGAACCAGCAAGCGTTCGCCGAGCCCCCCCCGTCGCCACCACCCGGCCCTGCGCCGGTGGGGCGATGTTGACGCACGTTGTCATGCATGGCCGAGCAGCGATCGGTGGGCGATCGGAGGGAAGTCTGGTCTTGTTTTACCGCGCGCCGGTCTGCAACGTCACGCCGCAATCTGTCCAGCGCAGATCGGATCGCCGCCGACGACGAGGACGAGGCCGATTCGGGGGAAGCCCCCGCACAGGGTGACAGATTTCGTCGCCGGACGTGCCCGCCCCCGAAAAAGTGATTTGTTACAAAAACATACAATTGGCAATATCGGCTGTAGGCCTCAGAAATACGAAGGGCGGAAAAGTTTATTTTGCACCTGTTACACCTGTTACATCTTTGCCAGCCCTGAGGAACAGAAAATTCTTCGCGCAGCTTGGTCCCTTTAACCCCCAGTAGTTCCGCCGTTTTTTCCCCACTCAAGCCCAGATCCCCGGCCGCCGAAAGTTTTTTTCTTCGCACAGCGTTTTTCCTTGACTTTTCCTGCTAAGTATATATACTTTACAGTCCGCAGGGGCGTTGCGGCCGTTGGTCGGGCACAAGGAGAGCATGCCATGCACATACCGCAAAG
>JABMSA010000482.1 GCA_013202185.1 Planctomycetota bacterium | reverse complement strand
GATGAAAATGACAACCAGGAAGACCTGCTTCTATGTGGCTCTTGCTGTCGTTACCGTGGCTGCCTCACATAGCTTCGCCGGCGAAGAGGAACAGGAACCGTTTCCCGACCTGCGGCTTTCAGGAAGCTTGCGACTGCGGTATGAACACCAGGACAACTACAATATCAAGCGCTACGGTATTGGTCAAAAGGATGACTTCCTGCTTACGCGGCTGCGCTTGAACTTCGACCTCATGCTGCGGGAGGATTTTCACGCCTTCGCCCAGCTTCAGGATGCGCGCCTCCATTATTCAGACCTCAGCCGCCACGACTTTCCAAAGTCCTGCCCTTACGAAAACAGGCTCGACCTCCGGCAGGCTTACATCGAGCACAAGAAGTTATGGGGCGGTCCATTTGGACTGAAACTCGGGCGACAGGCCATCAACTACGGCGATAACCGCATCTGGGGCCCGGGCGACTGGGGCAACGCCGGACGCTACACCTGGGACGCCGCGAAGCTTTATTATCACACCGATTTCATTCACCTCGATGCGATAGCCGCAGAACAAGTGCTTTACGATCCGATCAAGTTCGACGGCAGCCACTACCCTTACAAGGTCTTCGGCCTCTACGGCCAATTGCCACGCAGCAAAGCGGCAAGCGTCGATCTCTTCTGGGTGCTCAAGCGAGATGCCCACCACAACGTGAGCGGCGAATCAGGCGCCGATGACCTCAACCGGCACACGATAGGCGCCGGCGTGAAGGGCGAATTCGGCGTTACTGAGTTCGGCAACTTCGACTACGCCGCAACAGCCGCCGGCCAGCTCGGCAACGAAGGCAAAGACGACGTGCGCGCCTACGCGCTCGTTACTGAAATCGGGTACACTTTCAAGCGCAGATTCAGTCCGCGCATATATGCCGCCTACACGCATGCCTCCGGCGACTCGGACCCGACCGACGGCCGCAATGAAACCTTCGACGGCGTAAACGGCGCCGTAGACAAGTACTACGGCAGGATGAATCTATTCTCCCTGAAGAACCTCATCGATTATCAGTGCGGCTTCAGCATAAAGCCGGCGCAGAGAATGAAGCTATCAGCCGACTACCACGTCTTTCAACTCGCCGAGCGAAAAGACGCCTGGTACTACTGCAACTGCAAGCCGCAGCGGCGCGACAACACCGGGGCTTCGGGCCGGAATCTCGGCCAGGAGATCGACGTCATCGCGAAGTGGCAGGTTCCCCTGGGCAAATCGATGAAGAAAGCCATCAAGAAGCTCGAGCTCATGGCGGGCTACGCTTATTTCGTGCCGGGCTCGTTCATCCAACGTACCGGGCCTGCAGGCGACGCCAACTGGGGGTTCGTGCAGGTGGCGGCGTGGTTTTAGCGCGGGGCGTTGTCCCACGCCCACTGCCATTCACCCTTTCTTTCCGGTCTTCTTAATGCACGGGTGGGTCTTGACATCACCGTGGCATTCCTTGATCTGCTCTGGAGAACATTCTTCCGGTTCTTTCTTCTTTCCGGTTTTTTTCTCACAAGCGCACATAGTGCTTCTCCTTTCATTCTTCTGCCGGGACAAGAACAGCAAATCACCCGGCGCGTGTCCCGAGAAACGCGCCGAGTGCCTTGTTCCACTTGGCCAAGGTTTTCTCATTCAAGCGGTAGTGCACAAAATATCCTCGTTTGTCGCCGATCACCAGGCGTGCCTCTCTGAGAATCCTGAGATGCTGGGAAACAGCTCCCTGCGTGACGGCCAGCCGCCTGGAGAGGGCTCCGACGCACAGAGACCGACCTGTCAGCAACTGAATAATCCGAAGTCGTGTCTCCACGGAGAGAATTTTGCAGATATGAGCAAGTTCTTTTGCACCCACTGGTGGCATCTCCGAGTTATTTTAGCATCCGCTATTATACTATAATGAACTGAGAGTGTCAAGGGTAAACTCGCCGGCGATCCGGGGTCGCTATGTTATCTGGGGCTTTCAGGCTGCCCGACCCGCGTACGTGACGGGCAGCCTGCAGCCGAAGCCACCAGGCATGCACCCCTCACCATAACAGCAAGGCAAAACACGGCACATGAGATGACGGCTATCGACTGGTTCGTCGGCAGATCGTGAGCGAACGACCAGTACATCCCGATCCCCGTTGAAAGGACGGCAGCCGCCACGGCAAGCAGCATAACAAGCCCCAAACGCCTGCTCAACAGCAGGGCGGCCGAAGGGGCAACGACTAGATAGCAGAACACAAGGAGGGCCCCCGCCACCTTCGAAGCCGCAGAAACCGCCAACCCGAGGGCGAAGAAGTAAAGCAGCTCCCACAAGACCACACGCAGACCGAGCACCCGCGCAGCTTCACGGTCCAGGAACGTATAAACGGTCGGACGCAGGAACGCCAGCAGATAGACCGCTACCGGAAGCAACGTAGCCAGGACTATCGTCAGGTCCCGGTCGGTGGTAAGAATAAGGTCGCCGTAGAGGAGCGCTTTTACTTCGTGGAGCCCGAACCCGCTCTTGGCCACCAGGAGGATGCTCAGCCCCGATGTCAGCACGAAGATCACTCCCAGCACTGCGTCTCGCGGCAGGCGGTTGGTCTCGAAGGGATAGGCCAGCACACCCACTGCCAGCAGTGTTAGTGCGCATGCACCAACATAGGGGTGAAAGTTGTAAACCATGGCTGCGGCAATGCCGCACGCGGCCGCCTCCGAAAGTGTTATGCCGATGAAAACCACTCGCTTGAGAATAACAAAAACCCCCAGCAACGCGCACACGGATGATATCACGAAGCCTGCCGCAATGGCCGCCGGAAACATTCGCGCCAGCGTGCAAAGGTCCTCAAGCATGAGTTCTATCCTCCCGGCTTTTGCTGACAAACGCGGCGCTATCGATCAGGGAATGCGCATTCTCTGTCGTCACTGTGCGGATGCGGCCGTGGTCCACCAGGCATACCTCGGAAGCAAGCTCCGCGACAAGACCCAATCCGTGGTGAACGAGCAGAACCGTTTTCCCATCCACTTCACTCAATCGGTGAAGATGAGCAAGTACCTCTTTCTCAGACTGTTCGTCCAGCTCGGAGGTCGGTTCGTCCATGATGAAAATCTCTGCTCCGCTGACGAACGCGCGAGCAACCATGACCTTTTGTTTCATGCCTCCGGAGAGTTCTGCAAAAGTCTTTTCCGCGTGATCCGACAGATCAAACCGCTCGAGAGCGACGTCCACGGCCTTCCTGTGAACGCTGCGGCGTCTGCCCCAGCAGCCCAGCTTCGGATAGACGCCCATCATTACAACCTGTCGCGCCGAAACGGGATACAGCGGATCGATAGCTCGATACTGCGGCACATAACCCGGCGGCCTCCGGTGAAACGGCGTTATTATCCTGCCTTCCCGGGTTTTCACAAGACCCAGGATTGCCCGCACAAGGGTTGTCTTTCCCGCGCCGTTGGGACCCACAACAGGAAGAAAGGCCCCGCGGCCGACACGCAGGCAGACATCATGCAGCACCTCTTCTCTGCCGTAGCCAACGCTCACGTGTTCGCAAACGATAACCGGATGGTTCTTCGTCGGTGTCATGTTGGGCATGCTGATCCTCCTTCATCTTGCGGATGTTTCGGCCTGCAGCGCCGCGCTCACTCGCTTCACGATCAGGTCAATGAGAGAAAAGTAATCGGTGGCTTCTTTCTGGCCGCCGACGGAATTCGCGCACACTACAACGGTTCCGCCTGCTTTGGCCGCCACAAGGTCTGCAGCCTTTCGGCTGTAAAATGGCTCGACCAGAATGGTCTTGATCTTCCTGGTCTTCACGTTCTCGATGACCTCGGCAAGGTGCGAGGGGCTGGGAGGAATACCTGGTTTCGGCTCGAGTTCGACGGGCACGCTCAAGCCGAAACGGCGCATGAAATAGACCCAGCTCCGATGGTAGGTCACAACTTCCGATCCCCGAAGCGGGTGCAAGGCGCCAAGCCAGCCGCCGAGGGCATCGCCCAGCTTCTTCTTGCCGAGGAATTCCAGAAGCTCCCCTTTCAGCTCCAGGGCCCAGAGCTTGCTCCCGCCGACCTTCGCCACCAGCTCCCTGCCAAACATCCGTTCATCGAGGGCACGCTCAAACGCCCTGCAGTTCTTTCTAAAGGCCCTGGCGCCGGCCGGCGACAGCTCTGCAAGGCGGTCGGCGATGGTGCCGGCGATGATCCTGGCGTTAAGAGGATCCAGCCAGTAGTGCGGATTGCCCATCGGATGCACGCCACCCATGGCGCGCGTAACCTTCCGGGCCGGCACTTCCAACCGGAGGATTTTCTGCGAGGCATCGAGATGGCCTGGGCTGCCTTCGCGGATACCGCCATTCCGCGCGCCGTCAAGAACGGGTTGCTCCCATCCGATTTCCAGATCCATCCCTACCCGAATCCATAGGTCGGCGTCACGCGCCATCACGATGTAGCTGGGCTTTGCTTGCAGGAAGTGGGGGTCCCTCTTGCCATCGCAGATGCTCCTCACCGTTGCCTTGTCTCCGGCCACGGCCCGTGCGATTGAAGCCAGGTCCGACGTGGTGGTAACGATGTTCAGCTTTTCGGCCCAAGCGTCAGGATGACCCGTCACGGTCATGACCAGCGCAAGCAGCACAATCGATATCGGATGCAAACAGGGATTCTTGAACAATTTCATCGTACGTTCTCCCATTCAAGGTAACCTCGAGAAAATCAGAACTTGTGCGCACCGTGCGTTCCAAGAGAGATCACGAACTGCAGGAACACTTCAACAACATCCTCACGACCATCACTGGTCGCATAGTCTCCCTTGCTCACTTGCAAGCGCAGCCGGGAGAACTCAGTGGGACTGAAATCTATCATCGCCGCGTAACGGGCACTGTCGCCAAATCGTTCCACTGTGCCGTCGGGAAGCTCGCCCTTGTTGGTCAGGCCCACGTGATCCCAGCGAACACCGGCGCGCCATCGCGGCAGGAAACCATAGAGACCCTGCGCATAGAAGCCGTCCTGTTGATCCGTGCGATCGCGGCCAATCATCGCAGGACTGAGATCGTGGTCCTTAACGGTCAGATTCTTTTTCCTCATCACGTATTCCGTCTGAAGAAGGATGTCGCCTTCTCCGTGCGGTTTGGCAACATCATACTTGTAAACGGCGCTCGCTCCCCAGAAACCGCTGTGCCCGTTGAGCCAGTGGTCCATGACCCCATTGTCGTCTGCATCGTGCGCTTCCTGATGTGCGCCGTGCCCGTAAAACGTGCCAAGTTGCAGGCCGTGCTCATTGCCAAGATTCGGTGAGAACTTCACCCACTCCACCCACAGCCGCGGCCCCTCACGCCGGGGCAGGTGATCGCCGCCTATGTTGTTCGCCAGCAGTTCGTTCTCGCCCTGGAGCGCTTCCACGCCGAAAAGGAGATGATGTCGCGTCGGAGCAAGCCACGAAAGCTGTGCGCCTTTTTCGTTCAGGCCGTGATCGCCGAACAAGAGCTTGTAGACCAGAGGCTGATCCACGAAATCCCATTGGTGGCTGTGCTGGGCGTTCATCCGGCCGAAGTCGCTGAAGAATTTACCGGCCTTGATCTGAAGCCCTGCCGGCAAGGACGTCGTCTGGATCACGGCCTCTTCCATTTCTGCGCCTTCTTCGCTGATTGCTCCGATCGCCCACGCTTTGAAATACGGGTCGACTTCGCCGGAGAAGTGCAGCCCGAGGTGCCGCATGTTGAAGCCGTCCTCCACGTGGGCGTGTTCGTGGCCATCGCCGTGCGAATGGCCGAATCCTGCCATCTCCTCCATCACGTGCGCGATGCCCTCTCTCGAGTCGTCGTTGTGGTAGTAAGTGTCGATGATGACAGATATGTCGGGGTTCATGCTCTGGAACGCCCTGCCGAGGCCCCCGAAATCAAATCGCGTCTCTTCTCCGGGCTCCCCTGTCCTGATCTGGTCGAGAAGCGCCGACAGGTCATCCTCGGGCGCCTCTGCTTCAAGCTGATCGCCTTCGAGGATCTTGTCGAGCCTCGCCTTCAACTCCTCAAGGCGCGCGTCGTACTCTTTCTTCTGATCCGCCAGTTCGAGGCGCAGTTTCTCGATCTGCTCCCCGAGAACATCCGCCTCATCCGAGTGAGCCGGGCGCTCTTGCCCCGTGCACGGAAGCGAAAGCACGCTCAAGCCAGGCAAGAGAAAAATATAGACTGTCATTCGATGCATAAACCTGTTCCTCCGTTTGATTCATTCCACGAGTCTGCCATGACGAGCATAGCCGGAACGCAATACCGGCGGCAGGCCGTGGCAACTCAGGCGATCACCACTACGTTTCAAACAGATGTCATACGGATGAACAGGGTCGGAGGGGCCCGAGGAGGCAGGGCGGGACCAAAGGAACGTTGCGGAGAAACTGTGTCAACGGGCAAGCGAATTTCAGAGACACAGTGAAGCCCCGTAAGACAGACTTGAGCACCGCTGTTGCGAGCGTGACACTCATTCAGGAAAGCGCAGACGGGACACTCCCCATCACTCTCAACCCTGCTTTCCCGAGGATTCCCAGACAAGCGTTGAAATGAATCGGCAGAGCGGTCCGAGGATGAGCAACGAGCTTCTTCCTTGTGGACTGCCGCGTGGAGCGCGTGCGATCCCACGACGGCTGACCACGCCGCCACCAAGGCCAGTATTACAGCCCATCTTCTTGCCGCAGATCGCTTCACGATTCTTCTCCGGCGCACAGTAGTGCTCATAAAGCAGCATAGCAGAGCGCCGCCGAAGAATCAAGCGCTAAAGCCGACTCGGTCTTCTTAGTACACCTCCACGCGAATAGGGGGACGAAAAGCCAGGCAGTTCACGCCGCCTTCACGGCATTCCCATGCCGCCTTCACCTGGGCACGCCCCAGTGGGGCGATGATGGCATTGGGTGACGATACACCCTTGCCACGTTTCAGGCATCATGGCCCCACCGGCGCGGGGCCTGACTATTGACCACAAATTGCGCTGGACACAACGGAGCACCTTCTTGCGCGAGGCTTTCGTCTGAAGTCCCACCGGTTTCCTTCTGGCTTAGCGCTCAATTGTCGCCTGTCCTTTGAGACGGGGCTTGCACAGCCCCAGTCCTGCGTGGTAGCTAGCCGGGCCTTCGGCCCCGTCGTCTTGCGAGGCAGGTGAAGGAACATTACGCGGCCGGCCACATTGCCTCCGTCCGCCCCATACGTCTAACGGCGCCTTGCATTATCGGCAATCTATGCCAGTACTCGCAGCAGCAAGCCGGAATCGCTCGCCCTATTATACGCCCTTATTTCATCTTATGAGCAACGCAAATGACAAGCGGCGTCGCAAGTGGTTGGTATTCCACAAGTTACATCTTCACCCGGTGCCAGGCACCGTTAAGGGATGCAAGTTGTTGGTATGCAAGGAGTTACGAAGCCGTCATGTATTTGCGT
>JABMSA010000481.1 GCA_013202185.1 Planctomycetota bacterium | reverse complement strand
CTGCCGCACCAACCGCTCAGAAACCGAAGGAACCGCAAATATGGCCGGCATTGTTTACAGTAAAGTGAAGATGGTGATCTTCGACGTCGACGGCGTGCTAACCGACGGAAAGATCATACTCGACTCCGCCGGCATCGAGGCCAAGAACTTCAACGTTCAAGACGGAACCGGCATCAAATACCTGCTCAGGTCCGGCATCAAGGTTGCTTTCATCACCGGCAGGCAATCGGTTGCCGTTGCCCTGAGAGCACGCGAGCTGGGCATTGAAGACGTGTACCAAGGACAGAAAGTGAAGCTGGAAGCCTACGCGAAACTGATCCGCAAGCATGGCCTCCACGACGACGAGGTCTGTTACGTCGGCGACGATCTGCCCGATATTCCCGTCATGCGCAAAGTCGGCGTTCCCATCGCCGTGGCAAACTGTCGCCCCGAAGTCAAGAACGAAGCCGCCTACGTCACAAAACTCGAGGGAGGAAGCGGCGCCGCCCGCGAAGTGGCGGAAATAATCCTGAAAGATCAAGGCAAATGGGACACGATTCTGTCACGATACTACCAAGACCACAAAAGCACCGCATGACGGTCCTCCGGCGTTGGGCCCTTATCGCATGCGCGCTACTCCCGGCCGCAGGTGCGTCGCCGGCTGCCGCCGAAGTCGGCGCCAATATCAAGGAAATCACCGGCGTCGAGTGGCCGCAGTTCGACCGCAAGACCGGCAGGAAGATCCTCGTTGTCAAGGTCGACACGGCGGCCTCCGGCGACGGCATGACATTTGAAGTCGAAAAGGTTGCCGTCGATGTTTACGGAGGCGAATACAACATCAAGATAACGTCCGACAGCGGAGTTGTAAATCGGCGCGACCGCCGAAACTTCACCTTCACGCTCAAGGGCAACGTCACCATACGCATAGCCGACCCCGCCCGAACCCTCCTGACAGCCGAGAAGCTCGAGTGGGTCGCCGCCGACCATGTGCTACTCACCGACACCCCCGTCGAGGTGCGCAGAACCGACTTCACCGTCAAGGGCGTAGGGCTCGAGATGCGCCCCGAGGAAGGCACCAGGGAGGTACGCTTCATCAAGCTCAGCAAAGACGTTCAGGCCGAAATATCGCCGCGCACCGCCGCATCGGCGGTTTTCTCCGGCCTCACCGGCAAGGCCCGACCGGCCGACCGAAAAGAAGAAGACGCGCCGCCGATGTTCATAAGCAGCAAGGGAGCCATGACCATCAACCGCGACACCAACAGCGTTTCCTTCGAGGAAAACGTCGTCGCACGTCGAGGCACCTTCACCATCCGAGCCGACAAACTCGAGATGACGTTCGACCCGGAAAAACGCAAAGTGACCACAATCATCGGCACCGGCAACGTATCGGCGTCGGACGGCAAGAACGGCGCATCCGGCGACACCCTCTCATGGGACGCCTCCACCGGGCTCGTCGAAATGGCCGGCAACCCCGCAAAGACATGGCGAGCAAAGGCAACCGTAAGCGCCGGAATCATCTGGTTCAGCCAGGACAACGGGCAAGTGCTCTGGTCCGGCGACGCTCACATCCACGCCCCGCCCGAAGGCCCCAACGCGCTCATGCGTTTCGGCGGGGCCTCCGAATAAACCACCGCCTCACTCATTCTCGTAAAACGGATACTCACTGTCGCCGTGCTTCGGAATGAAGCGCCGCTTGATCAGGTGATACGGCTTCCGGAAAACATACTTGTGCACGCGGTTGAACCACGGCATGCGAGCGAGGGTCCGCCGCTCTTCGTCAGTCAGCGAACCGGGCCAACAGCGGCGCTTGTGCTTGAACACGTGGTAAATGTCGGCCCGCTGCATCATACGCACGATCACGTTCCACAGCAACGCCGGCGGCCAGCGGCTCTTGCTCAATGATATGCTGATCTGAAAATCTATCAAGAACGGCCGGCCCTCTGTGGTCACGACCACATTCTCCTTCTTCGCGAGATCCACAAATGCCACACCCCGCGCATGGATGTTGCGCACTATATCGTGAAACTCGTCGAAGAAATCCGGCCGCAGCTCGGGCGGATCGCGATCGAGCGTTCGGCCTTCCACGAACTCGCGCAAGAAAGAATTCTCACTCACCCGCCTGGTAAGCTTCGGCACGCCATGCACGCCCTCGAGCAAATGATGGACGTGCACCTCGTGGCCCGTCAGCCCGTTCATCAGCCGCCTCAGCTTCAGCCGGCCAAAGATCGCAAGGCGCGAGACCTTGAACAGATACTTCTTGCCATCCTTCTCCACCAGCTCCGTGCGCGCGAAAGCATCCCTCTTCAGCGTACCATGATGCCGATACACCTCGCCGTCGATTTCGATTATCCCATCGTGTGCAAGCGGCCCGTCGATCATGTTAATCCTTACCCTTTGATTGTCTTGTCACACTTCGCCGCACGCCAAGCCTACGGAGAGCGCCGCATTTTCCTAATTGTAGAGAAAACGCCGGGCAATTAAAAGATCAAAAACCAGGATCATTCATGCCCGTCGGAAAACACCAACGCCGCCCTGCCCTCCAAGCCAACACGCAGCCGGGTCTCGCGGCGCCTGACCGAAACTCAGGCACCACGCAGCGGCCCTCATGTAACGTTTTATACGCCCTTATTATTCCCGCGTATAAAACTTCTCCCCAAATCATTGCCCCACCACCTACCCCCCTGGTTATCTTGGACGTGTTCCACGGGCTCACGCGCCGTGGCTAGGCGTCTGTCGCCCTTCGGGCTCAGGAGCGGACCTCGTGGCATGCTCCGTCTCGCGCTCCGGATGGGCGCCGGAGGGACTCCGGCGTTACTTTGCAGACCGGCGGACGGCAAGAGAAAATGCGCACGGGCACGGGTGGGGGCGCCTACTCTCCGAGCAGGTTGGGTTCGCAGCTCGGCCGGCCCCATCTCATGGGGCCGGCCGAGACCTTGAACGAACTTCCGGGTCCGCCGAATGCGTCTGCCCTCTGGGTCGTACTCGCTCTGTTTCTGCCCTTCTACGAAAAGCCACCCGAGGCTCATCGTGGCCTCGGGTGGTTTTCTTGATCGGCGGAAATGATCGGCGTGTCATTCGTCTTGCGGCTCTTGGTCGATGACCCACTTGGGATCACCTATCAGGCGCTCTACCGGAGAGGAGGTTTGCGTGGCGGCGCCGATCACGCGCGCGGCGGCCGAGCGCACGAGCGGTGCTTTGTCTAACAGCAGCTTTTCGGTGAGGTCTTCGACGCCTGCGGTGATGGCGCCGTGTTTGACGGCGATGGCGGCGAGGGCCTCGAGCGACGCCAGGCGCGCCTCGAGCGAATTGCCGCCGTCGCCGGCGACGAGCGCCAGGCCGGCCTGCGCCGTTTCGGAGGCCGGAGCGATGTTGCTGAGGGCTTTCATCGCTTCCAGCCGCACGTGGTCGGGCAGATCGAGCGCACCCAGGAGTGCATCAACGGCGCCTTCCATCTGGAGGGCGGTCTTGCTCACGTCGACATTGGCGAGGGCTTTTGCCGCAAGATGGTTCATGCTCAGGGCAACCGATTGCGCGGTGTCCTCGTCCAATGTCCTGAGTGCCTTGAGCATGACGCTTCTCAGCTCGGCGGCGTCTACCGGCTTGCTGACGAAACCATTGACCTTCCCTTCGTATACGGCTCGTGCTTCGGCCACGTTCTCACCGTCGGTAAGAAGGATGATCGGAACATTTCTGCTTCTGAAATCAACGATGAAGGTGCCGATGGCATTGCTGTATGAAGCGTCTACGATCAGCACGTCTTTCATGGGCACGGCATAGCCCACGTTGAGCGCCTCCATAGGGCTCGTGGCGGTATCAACAATGTAGCCGTCGTCCTTGAGGTCGGCCTTGAGTTGGTTGATCACCTGCAGGTCGCTGTCGGCTACGAGCGCCACGCGTGCGCCGCGCTCGCCGAGCGCCTGGCAGACCGTGGGAATCACCCTATCCATTCCGGCGAAGGTCCTGTTGGAAAGGCTGCACAGGGTTGCGGCCGCGTGATAACTCACAAACTTGTTGTCCGAATAGAGGGCTGCCACGAGAGGATCGGCGTGGGCCGAGACTGCGCCGAAGCCGGGCTCGCCGACGGGTACCGCGCTCCCGAGGGGGAGGTCGTCGTCGCTGCCGAGCCGGCGGAGGGCGTCGCTGCACGACACCGCCACGGCCACGTTGCCGTCGGCCAGGGCGAGCTTGAGCGCCCGATAAACGCTCTGCTTGCCGAGGGCGGGGGCGGTTCGGAGTATTTCGACTATCCGGTCGCGGCGGGCCTTGATGCCGGCGATTTCCTCTTCGGTGAGGGTGTCGCCCTGTATGTTCTTGGCGGCGGCGACGAGGTTGTCGCACGTGTGAAGCTGCTGAAAATACGTGCATATGAGAAGTGCGTGGGCGGCGTCGAACTGCCCGCCGGCGATGGCGATGGCGTCGTAGCAGAGCTTCTCGGCCATCTCGAGGTAGAAGGCATATTCCGGTACCCTGCGCCCCTTCAAGGCCTGCGCTTTGCCATCCCAATCCCAGATGATGTAATCGTCGGACGCTCTTTGGAGCACCTCGAACCTCTCTTGATAGTAGGCGGTGGCCTGATCGAGGTAGTAGACGGGTGCGGATTTCAGCGGCTCGCCGGCGACGATCTTCTCGATGGCTTTGCGGGCGTCTTTCCTGACGGCCTGGTTGCTGCTGTTGACTGTTGCGGCCGCCAGGCCGGGCAACGCGTGTGCGTCGCCGATGCGGTCGAGGATGAAAACAATCTCCTGCTTGAGGTCCTCGTCGGAGGTTTTCAGCGCGTTGTTCAGCGGCTGCACAACAGATGGGCCCGAGGATATCAGGGTCATGCTGACGTTGGTTCGTGCGTCGCGGTCGCCGGTCTTGAGTGCTTCAACAAGCTGGGGGGCGGCATGCTGGCCGGCGGCGTTGAGCTTGGTGAGAGCTATCCATTTCTTGTCGAATTCGCCCGACAGAAGGTCCTTGATCAGCTCGGTTATGCGCTTCGGGTCGCGAATCCAGTTGCGCCTGCCTTTCTCGGCGATGGTGAGGAATTCCTTCACCTTGTCGATCACGTTGGGAGGCGCCTCGAGGAGAATCTGTGCGAGAAGCTGATCCTTTACCATGTCGCGGAGTTGCCGCGCCAGGGATGCGTTGGGATCCAGGCTCATCACCTTTTCGATCGCAATGCGCGCTTCCTCGAATTTCTTCTTCTTCACCGCGTCGTCTCTGCTGCCGGCGGCATCCTTGAGGAGTTGCAGCGCGGCGCGGAAGCTCTCTGTGATTTTTGTTTCCTGCTCGTTGCTCTTGCCTGGGGGGGCGTCCAGCAGGTTCTGATAGCCTTCCTCGCCGGCCCAACTGAGATTGAGCGCCAGAAGAAGAGCAATTGCAACTGTAGTCAAGGCTCTGATCATTTCCTGCTCCTTTGCATTTGTCGCATTATAGGCGGCAAACCGTCATCTGTCACATGTGTTCAGTCAAAACGTTCGGCCCGAATAAGGTCGTCGTAGGTTTCACGCTGGCGAACAATCCGGTAGCCCGCCCCGCTTACCATCACTTCTGCGGCCCGCGGCCGCGAGTTGTAGTTCGAGCTCATGCTCATTCCGTAGGCGCCGGCGCTGAAGATGCTCAGCAGGTCACCCTCGGCCATTCGAGGCAGTGTTCGGCCCTTCGCGAGGAAGTCGCCGCTCTCGCATACCGGGCCCACTACGTCGAAGTTGGCATAACCATTCCGGTCGGCCCGGGCATCGACGCTTTCGCTGAGCGCCTTGTCGGTGGTGACGGGCCATATCTTGTGGTACGAGTCGTAGAGAGCCGGGCGGATGAGGTCGTTCATCGCGGCGTCGCAAATGGCGAAGGACCTGTCGCCGGATTCCTTGACGTATGTCACGCGGCTCAGCATGATTCCGGCGTTGCCCACTATGAACCTGCCGGGCTCCATGATGAGCTTGCAGCCCGATTTCTTGATCAGCGGCACGATGGCTGCGGCATAATCGGCCGGTGTGGCCGTTTCGCCTCCCCTGTATTCGATGCCGTATCCGCCGCCGATGTTTATGTACTCCACCTGGTGCCCGGCGGCGCGGGCGCTCTCCAGCAGCGGCAGCACCTTGGTCAACGCCTGCACGTAGGGATCAACCGTGTTGATGGGCGAGCCCAGGTGGGTGTCGAGCCCGGTAAGTTTTACGTGCGGTAGTGCATGCAGATCGCTGATGATCGCGCCGGCGGTCTCGAGATCGATGCCAAACTTGTTTTCCTTCTTGCCGGTTGTTGTGTGCCGGTGTGTTTTCGGATCGACGTCGGGGTTGAGCCTCAGGGCCACGGCGGCCGTTGCAGCCAGCGATCCGGCCACGGCTTCTATGGCCTCGAGTTCGCTTTTCGACTCTACATTAAACATGAGAATGCCCGCCTCGATGGCATACTCGATCTCGCGGCGGGTTTTGCCTACGCCCGCATACACGACCCTGGCGGGGTCGCCGCCGATCTTCAGCACGCGAAACAGCTCGCCGCCCGAGACGATGTCAAATCCGCTGCCCTCCTCGTCGAGCAGCTTGAGCACCGCCAGGCTGGAGTTTGCCTTCACCGAATAGCAGATCAGCGGATCGGCCTCGGCAAACGCCTCCTTCAGGAGGTTGAAGTGCCTCTTGAGCGTGGCTTCACTGTAAATGTGGCACGGCGTGCCGACGTCGTCCGCGATGCGTTCGACGGGAACATCTTCCGCGTAGAGCCGGCCGTTGCGATATTCAAAAAGGTCCATTGGCCTCCCGGGATACTGTTTCTCGGTGCCTTATTCAGCGGACACTTAATTGTATAGTTTCCATGGCCTATTTCAAGTGGGAAAGATTTTTTGGGTGCCAGGCCCCCGGCACTTGGTTTTCACTTGACCTTTCCAGGGCGTTTGCGTACAGTTGATGTTGTCGGCAAAGATCGACGGCACGGGAAGGATTGCCGGGGGGCAACCGCGTCCACGCCACGTTTGCAGTGGTCTTGTCGCCGGCAGTGATAGTTGGCCATGGTGCATGCGCTCATAAGATTCCTCGGGCAGTAGCTTTTTCGCAAGGAAAGCGAAAATGAACAAGAAGAACATTTGCGACATCGGGATCAAGGTCATCGGGCTGTGGTTGCTTTCCATCGCCACGCCCTTGGCTGCGCTCGTTTTCGCTGCCATAATGCCTGGGGGATTCGCCTATCCCTTATGGATCTTGGTGACCCAAGTGTTGATTCTCCTGGCGATAGCGCTCTGCATGTTCAAATGGAGCGGCGCCATGGCCGCCTTTGCTTGCGGCAGCAGCGGGGAGCACGATGATCCGAAGCGCAGCTTACGGCACGTTTTCTTCTCGTTGGCGGGTGTGTTTATGCTCGCAATCGCCGCCGCACAGTTTGCCAAGACCGTCTGGGCCTTTCAGTGGAAACGTGAATCTGGTGAACGTAGCGGGGCCGACCCGTGGACGAACGTTGTCGATATGGCAGCGCGCCTGGTTTTGGGAATATTCCTCGTGCTCGTAGCCGGCGTCCTCGCACGATTGTCCACAAGACCGGCGGCAAACAAGGAAGCGACCTCTCAAACGGATTAACCGCACTTGCGCTGACACAGGAGGTACGAAATGACAAGAAAAGACGCCATTGCGCTGGCCTGCAAGATAATCGGGATTCTGACGGCGGTCTATGCTGCGCAGTTCCTCTTCCTGGTGGGAGAGATCGCGGATCAGTTACTCAGCGGGAGCAGGCAATTGGATGAACCTGTGTTCTCCGCCACGGCTACTTTGGGCTCGCTGGTGATTCCGGGGGCGGCGGCCGTGGCCCTGATTGTGTGGGCCGAGCCCATCGCCAAATGGTTGTGCGGCGAGCAGGCGGACGATGTCGTGACAACCGGCGTTGAAACGAAAGAATTGCAGGAAGTGGCGTTCTCCGCGCTCGGCCTGTGGCTTGCCGCCACCGCAGTTGTGTCGCTTGCGGTTGTCGTCTACAGTTTGATATCCAGGATGATTGAAGACCAGGCATACCAGTGGAGCCCGGCGGCCGGCACCGTCGCGAAGCTTCTCCAATTGGCGCTCGGGCTGTTTTTGCTGTTCTCCGCGCGCGGTTTCGTAGGTCTCATCAGGACCCTCCGGAATGCCGGCCAGGTCCGCGCAACGGAGGAGGAACGATAGAAAGAGCGCAAAATGATAATTGACCTCATCGCATTCCTGGGCGTCGGCCTCGTCGCCGGCTGGATCACCGGGGTGATTATGCGCGGCATCGTCGGCTCCGCCACCATGGCAGCGGCCGGCGCAATCGCGTTCCTTCT
>JABMSA010000480.1 GCA_013202185.1 Planctomycetota bacterium | reverse complement strand
TCAGGTCTTCGTAGATTTCGAAGATGTGTCCGTCGGAGTGCATGAACAGCTTCTTGCCGTGGCTGTGGGCGATGTCGGCGTAGTCCTTGTAGAGAGGTTTGAATAGATCGCGCCAGATGTCAGGCGGAATCTGGAGGGCGTCTTGCGTGCCCCAGTCGTCCATGAAAGTGAAGGCGTCGACGTCGGTGCGGGCCCAGATTTCCATCTCTTTGAGGAAGTAGTCCTGGACCATGTCGCGCAGGATAAAGAACTCCTTGGGCTGGTCCATTACGTCGATGTATAGGCTCTGGCTGCCGCGGATGAATTGCATTCGCTCCCAGGGGCGCGGGCAGCATCCGGCGTGCAGGAACTTGTCCGACTTCGCACAGCTTTCGTTCACCTTCTCCATTCCTACACCGAGCAGCTCGTAGGGCGGCTTGACCTTATTGATGTCGGACCACTTCGCCACGAGCGGTTCCTTCACTTCCCCGATTATGCCTTCCTGGACGTTCTCGAACACGCATCCCCACTCGTCGGCGAACGTGCCCAATGCGTATCCGTTGCCCGCCGCCCAACCGGCCCCGGGCGGATGATATTCCGGCCCGCCGAAGTCGCCCGGGAAGTCCTCGAGGATCGCCTCCGCCGCACCGGGATGCGCCTTGTTGGCGATGGGCAGCGTCCATAGATCGCGCGGTATGCGCTCGGGGTATTCGAAATCCAGCGTTCGTTGGACGATCTCGCGTGATGTCATTGATGAGGCTCCGTGTTTACGTTTGGGTCTCGACGACGAGCGTGTCGTATGGTGCTATTACGATGCTTCCTCCGGCCCCGCCGCTCTTGCCGGTACGAGAGAAGACCTCCTCGCCGGGCTGTTCCACGTGCATGGCTTCGTTCGAGAAATTCGTGAGGAATGCGTAGCTGTGGGCGCCGGCGACCTTGCGATAGATGAAGACATCGGCGTCGGGCGGCTCCGGGAATTCGGTGGCGTAGCCCGCAAAGCCATTGCAGGCGTTGCGCAAGGCGAACATCCGACGATACTCATCGACTTCGTCCGGCTCGGGGCGGGCGCCCATTCCCCATCCGCCGCCGAAGTACATTACGCCTGCGCCCAGAAACGCCAGCGATGCGAAGTAGGCCCGTGCGACCGGTCCCCTGACATCACGCTTGAGGAAGGCAAGTGAGTCGTGGGTGTGGCTGTAGTAGGCAAACTTCGTGCCGGTCGGCATCGTCATTATCTGCTCGGCGATGAGCCGTTGAAAACCCGCGCCCGTCAGCCGTCCGTCCGACAGGAGTTCCATCGCCCAGTCCACCCAAAACAGCCACTGGTAGCAGACCATATCGCCGATGCTCGCCTGGATCGGGCCGAAGCATTCCGGCATCATTATTGCGTCGGGGTTGATCGAGCGGATCGAGTCGCGGATTTCATCGAGCAGCGTGAAAACGGCGTGCGAGTGCTCGTGCGGCTGCAGCCCCGGGAGGCAGTTCCAATTCGCCCCGCGGTGCGCGTCGGCGTCGACGCGAAAGCCGTCCGCTCCAAGCTCCGCCACGCACCAGGAGGCGTAGTCGGCCAGGTATCTGCGAAGCTGCGGGCTGGCCGGATCGAGGCACCGACTGGCCCACGAGGAATGCGATCGCACGCGCCCGCCCTGATCACGATAGAAGAACTCCGGATGCTCTTTTACAAGCGGGCTGTCGGGATGGGCAATGTTGGTGAGGAGATCAAACAGCACCTTCAGGCCGACGTCGTGTGCGGCGGCGACGGTTGCCTTGAGGTCGTCGATGGTCCCGAGCTTGGGATCGGGCGTGTAATACTCGCGTGTGCAGTATGCGCCCACGTGCCACGGCATCACGTAGACGGCGTTGGCGCCCAGTTTCTTGATAGCATCGAGTTTGCCGCGAATGCCGGCGAAGCCGCCGTCGAATGTCGGCTCCGATTCATACACGATGGCGTTGTCGGCCCACGCGGGCAGGTCGGTTTTCGGCGGGAAATGATCGGCCATCAGCTTGCCTGCCGCGGGCAGGGCGCCCCTCCAGGCGGCGTGCTGAAAAATGATCACCTGCCGGGCGGCCTCGATCTCGTCGGCGATGTCCATCCACGACGAGCAGGCAAACTCGTGCTCGATCGTGACCCCATCGCGCTCGCCGAAGACGCGCAAGAGCGCGGCGCACTTCGCCGGCAGCGGCGTGATGCTCACGTGGTCGCCGCCGGCGCCCTCGAGGGCCGCGCAGCCGGGTGCGCCGTCGGGCGCTCTCATCACAGTGTCGTACTGGCCGTGCAGGGGCTTCGTGCCGGACGGAAAGAAGCGCGGCCGCGCGCGCATCTCGGCAAGCGGCGTGCCCGGCACCACGCGCAGCATGGGGCACGACACGCGCGTGGCGTCGATGCTTCCCAGCGCGGCGCCGCAGAGCTTCAGCGTTGCCGATCGGAGCTTGTCGAGGCCCGGGCCGGTGAGGTCGCCGGTCGGCAGGCGCTTGATCCGCAGCACACGCTCGATGGTGTCGGGGTTTCTGGTGACAGTCAGAATCTGCGTGGCGAGGTACTTGCGCCCAGGTGGCTCATTGGGCGAGCCGTCGGAGAATTCGTATGACAGCCTGATCGTGGCGCCGCCTTCGATCTCCTCGCATTCGTGTCCGACAAAGGCAGGCTGTGCTCGGAAGCCGTCGACCCTGAACGCAAACCCGGGGCCTGTTTCACAGCCGACATTCAGTGCGGGCCGCCCGCGGTACTCGAGTGCCGCGATGCTCCCCGTTCGCAGATCGATCCGTAGCGTCACATAGCCGATCTCGGCTGCAATTGCGTTATCTGCAATGTTGATCGTCGCCATCACGTTTTCCTTCCGGCGGCGCGTCGCCGCAACGGGCCATGTTCCGTTCTATCTGCTCCATCACAATAATGAAGTGAGCGGGTAAAGTCAAGGCAAAAGAACGGTTGAGCCAAGATTCACAAGCGCACCCCTCCGAAAGCTCAAGGCAGTTTTGCGATAGAAACTCTTGCATGGATGTCGTATACTATAGCACAGGAGAACTGATTTCGATGGCTGAGAAAACGACCTGGCGAGCTGTACGTGACGACGGCACCTGCGACGCCGAGTTTGTAGACGAAGCCAAGGTAGCCGCAGTAGTCCGGGCGCGTGTTTTTTTTGAATATCGCGTGAATATATGCTCACACGTTTAAGCTGCAAGGCCCGGGCCCAACGGCCCTCGAAAGGCCACATATGGACGCCAAACACCAGTTCAGTGTGTTGCACGTAGAATCGATGGACTGCCCCGACGAGCTGCGCGTCATCGAAAGCAGGCTGAAGCGAATGCCGGGGATCATCGATCTGGAGGCGAATTTCATCCAGCACACGCTCACGGTCGTCCACGAAAGGAGCCTTCCTGCCGCCGAGGTGCAGGAGGCGATCAGGCAGGCGGGTTTCGAGGCGGTGCCGCGTGGCGAAGAGAACAAGGAAATGCGCTGGTGGCCCCGGCACGGCAGGGGGGCCCTCACGATCATCTCGGGCGCGCTGCTGGCGCTCGGGGGCATCCTCTACGCCGCACGTGCGCACGACGCGATTGTGGGCGCGGCGCTGCTGGCGGCGATGGCAACCGGCGGCTTCTACGTGGTCCGCAAGGGGGTACGGTCTGCCCTGAAGCTGAATTTCGAGATGAATTTCCTGATGACCGTTGCCGCCGTCGGCGCGGTTGCAGTGGGCGAGAGCTTCGAAGGGGCGTCGGTCATGTTTCTTTTCTCGATGGCCCAGTGGCTGGAGTCGCGCGCGATGGACCGCGCGCGCGATGCGATCAGGAAGCTGCTGGACCTCTCGCCGGGCGAGGCGGTGGTGGTGCGCGACGGCGCCGAAGTGCGCGTGCCGGCCGCCGACGTGGCCGTGGGCGAGACGCTCATCATCCGACCCGCCGAAAAGATTCCGCTCGACGGCGTAGTTACGGAAGGGGTGTCCGCCGCCGACGAATCGCCGGTCACCGGGGAGTCGATGCCGGTGGAAAAATCGCCCGGCAGCGGAGTCTTCGCCGGCAGCCTCAACGGTTACGGCTCGCTGACGATCCGCGCGACGAGAATAGCCGAAGACAGCACCCTCTCAAAGATCATCCATATGGTGGAGGAAGCCCGATCGCGCCGGGCGCCGTCGCAGCAATTCGTCGATCGGTTTGCCCGCATCTACACCCCGGCGGTGATCGGCGGCGCGGTGCTGGTGGCAACGGTGCCGGTGCTTTTCGGCGGGTTGTTCAACGAGTGGTTTTACCGGGCGCTGGTGCTGCTGGTCATCGCGTGCCCGTGTGCGCTTGTGATCTCGACGCCGGTAACGATCGTGTGTGCGCTCGCGCGGGCGGCGCGAAACGGCGTGCTGATCAAGGGCGGTGCGCACCTCGAGCACGTGGGCAAGCTCGATACGATCATCTTCGACAAGACCGGCACTCTCACCGCCGGCCGGCCCGACGTTGTGGAGGTGCTGTCGCTCGACGACGCTCCGCCGCGCGAGGTGCTGCGCCTTGCGGCCGGGGTGGAGTCGCGCTCGGAGCATCACCTGGCGCGTGCGGTGCTGCGAAAGGCCGAATCCGAAGGCGTGGAGCCCGCGCCCATCGCGAATTTTGCGGCTATGCCCGGCAGGGGCGCCCGGGCGGAGATAGACGGCGGCACCTGCTACGTCGGCGGGCTGCGGCTTTTCCGCGAGCTGGGGTGCAACACCGCGTCGGCCGAGAAGGCGCTGCAGAAAAGCGAGGCACAGGGCCGGGCGGTGGTGCTCGTAGGCAGCGAGAAGAAGATACTCGGCGGCATCGTGCTCTCCGACGTCATCCGCCCCAACGCCGCCGATGCACTCGCAAGGCTGCGCGCGCTGGGCATCGATGATTTCATCATGCTCACCGGCGACAACGAAGCGACCGCGCAGGCCATTGCCCAACAGCTCGATATGGATCACTACCACGCAGGGCTCCTGCCGGAAGACAAGGTGAAAGAAGTGCGGATGACGCTCGAAGAAAGCAAACTGGCGGCGATGGTGGGCGACGGCGTGAACGACGCGCCGGCTCTGGCCGCCAGCACCGTTGGAATCGCCATGGGCACCGCCGGCACCGACGCCGCCCTCGAGACCGCCGACATCGCCCTGATGGCCGACGACCTCGGGAAGCTCCCCTACACCGTGAGCCTTGCCCGCAAGGCGGTGGCGATCATCCGGCAAAACATCGCCGCCGCGCTGCTGATCAAGGCTGCCTTCATCGCACTTACCGTTGTGGGCATCGCAGGGCTGTGGCACGCGGTAGTGGCCGATATGGGCGCCTCGCTGCTGGTGATCTTCAACGGAATGCGGATGCTGAATTTTGAAGAAAAGCGCCCGAAATGACCCCCCCGGGCGCGGCGACGATTGCCCCCTGGCTTGCGTGCATCCTGCCACGAATCCGTGCAATATCTTCAGACCTTGTCCGGACCTCGGTATCGCTGAGCGCCCCTCGGAACATACATTAGCTCTTGCAAAAGAAAAAGCGTTCCCTATACTAAAGCCTTACGCCACGCGCTGTTTTATGTGTTTGGTGATTCGGCATGTTCTCGCATGAAAGACAGCGTTGCGAATGACTGAGCAAACCATGCATTTCCTGGGCGAAACGCTGGCCGACCTGGAGGGGGCCGGGCTGCGGCGCGAGTTGCGCCGCATCGACGGCATGCCGGGCACAACGGTGCAGATCGGCGGCCGCGATTGCGTGTGCCTGTGCTCGAACAATTACCTCAGCCTCGCATCGCGCCCGGAGGTGATCGGCGCGGCTGCACGGGCCGTCGAGGAACTCGGCTGCGGCGCGGGCGCCTCGCGGCTGGTGGCGGGCAATATGGCGCTCCACGAAGAACTCGAGGCCGCCATCGCAAGGCTCAAGCACCAGCCGGCGGCCATCCTCTTTCCGACCGGATACATGGCAAACGTCGGCGCCATCTCGGCGCTTGTGTCGTCGGGCGACGCCGTCGTGGTCGACAAGCTCAACCACGCATCGATCATTGACGGCTGCCGGCTCTCGGGCGCCCGGATGCTCGTTTATCGGCATTGCGACGCCGACCGGCTCGATGAGGTCCTCAGCCGGGCCGGCGGCTACCGCAGGAAACTGTTAGTGACCGACGGCGTTTTCAGCATGGACGGCCACATCGCTCCGCTGCCGGAGATAGCTGAAGCCTGCGCCAGGCACGGCGCGATGCTGATGATAGACGAAGCCCACGCCACAGGCGTGATAGGCCCCAGCGGCAGAGGCACGCAAGAGCATTTTGGCATCGTCGAAAGCCGGATGCCCGAGCCGACCATTGTCATGGGCACGCTCAGCAAGGCCGTCGGCAGCCTGGGTGGATTCGTAGCCGGCAGCCGCGAACTGATCGACTATCTCAAAAACACCGCCCGAAGCTTCATCTATACCACGGCCCTGCCGCCGTCGGTGTGCGCGGCATCGCTGGCCGCAATCAAGCTGATCGAGAACGATCCTCAGCCGCTCGAAAAGCTCCGTGAAAACACCCGTCTGCTGGCCGGCCTGCTCGAAGACATGCGGCCCGCCGGCGGAGGGGCCGTCTTGCAGCCTTGGGGCCAAACGCCAATCTTCCCCGTTCACATCGGCGAAGCCGCCAGGGCAGTGGCGATCTCCCGAGAGCTGCTCGAGTCGGGCTATCTGTGCCCGGCCATCCGCCCGCCGACGGTCCCCTCGGGAACCAGCCGCCTTCGGGTCAGCCTGCAGGCAGATCACACCCATCAGCAGATCCACGGATTCGCCGACGCCCTGCGCCGGTTCATGAAGATGTCCGTCTGAGAAAACGGGACGAGGGCGACGACCAGCCGTCGCCATCAGCCTCCGCCAAGGCTATGGCTGACAGGAGGCTATGGCCGGCAAGGGACGATTCGGACGTCGAGACGATAGCTTGAACCAGGATTCGCAAGCACACTGATCGCTGCCCCCTGCACATTGAATGTTGATTATCCGATAATGATATGGTATCATGGTATTGTGTAGCACAGACGAAGGGCGCCGGGCGAGCGTGCCCGGAACCTCGAGGAATCGACATGCCGAAGAGAATAATGGCCGATCTGCACGTTCATACGTCGTGCTCCGATTGTGCTTTTACCCCGAGAGAAGTGGTGGAGCTGGCTGCAAGGGCAGGGCTCAACATGGTTGCCATCACCGACCACGATACCACGGAGGGCGTGGCCGAAGCCCAACAGGCGGGCAGGCGGGCGGGCGTCGAAATCATACCCGGCGTCGAGATCTCGGCGTACCACGGCGAGGAAGAATTTCATATCATCGGCTTGTACGTGGACAACACCAACGTGGCCTTCCTCGAGAGTCTCAAGACATTCCGAAAGGCCAGGCGCGACCGGATATTCGAAATCGTTGAGAGACTCGAGAAGATCGGCGTGCACCTCGACGGCCGGGAAGTGCTGGACCAGGCCGACAGCGGCTCGCCCACGCGCGCACACGTGGCCCACGCACTCGTCGAGAACGGCTACGCCGACAACGTTGGCGAGGCCTTCGCGCTTTACATCGGAGATTCCGGCCCGGGCTTCGTGCCGAAAAGATACATGACCGTCGAGAAATCCATCAGCGAAATCCGCAGTCTCGGCGGCGTGTCGATCCTGGCGCATCCCGGCCTCACCGACAGGGACGGCTACATCGCGCTTTTCGTCGAGATGGGGATTAGCGGTCTGGAGGCTTTTTATTCTACCTACAGCCGCGCCCAAACTCGGCACTACCTCGACATAGCCCAAAGAATGGACCTGCTGGTGAGCGGCGGGTCCGATTTCCACGGCAAGAATCAGGACAACAGCTTCCTCGGGCGGTTTCGTGTGCCTGCCGCCTTTGTAGAGCAAATCATGGCCGCAGCCCGTATGCTGCCCGGCTCAATCATGAATCGAGAGCAATAACCCCGATGTTTTTCAAGAAACTTTTCGCACCGGTAGAGAAACTAAAGAACGGCCTTCAGAAAACCCGCAACCGGTTGTCGTCCGGCTTGCGCGGCGTCTTTCAGCTTTTCAACAAGATCGACGAGGACGCCCTCGAACAGCTCGAGGAGGCGCTCATCTCGGCCGATGTAGGCGTGGAAGCCGCCGCCGAAATCCTCGAGCACACGCGCCAGGCGCACAAGGAAGGAAACATCGAAGACGGCCAGAGCCTCGAGGCTTTCGTCGAGGCCGAATTCAAGGCGCTCATGAATCAGCAGGAGAGCCGCGTTGTGCTGGCCGATGAGCCGCCTACGGTCATCCTCGTTGCCGGCGTCAACGGCTCCGGCAAAACGACGTCCATCGCCAAGCTCGCCTACCACTTCAAGCAAGACGGCAAGAAAGTGCTACTCGCCGCCAGCGACACGTTCAGGGCGGCCGCCGTCGAGCAACTCGGCATATGGAGCGAGCGCATCGGCGTCGATATCGTGAAACACCAGATGGGCTCGGACCCCGCCGCAGTGGCCTACGACGCCGCCGAAGCCGCCGTTGCGCGCGGAATCGACGTGCTGATAGTCGACACCGCCGGGCGGCTGCACACGCAGCGCAACCTCATGCAGGAACTCGAAAAGATAAAGCGCGTCTTGCAGAGGAAAATACCCGATGCACCCCACGAAGTGCTGCTGGTGCTCGATGCCACCACCGGCCAAAACGCCATCTCGCAGGCCAGGCTCTTCAACGAGGCCGTCAGCGTCAGCGGCATAGTACTTGCCAAGCTCGACGGCACCGCCAAGGGCGGCATAGTCGTTGCCATCCGCAAGCAGCTCAACATCCCCGTCAAGTTTATCGGAATCGGCGAGCAAATGGACGACCTCGAGACTTTCGACCCCGAGAGATTCGTCGACGCCCTCTTCGGCGAATAAGCGCCTGCCTCGGATCAACGGCAAAGAACGATGCCCATCCCCGAATACAGATCGACGACGATTCGGACGTCGAGACGATAGCTTGAGCCAGGATTCGCAAGCACCCCCATCCCATGCTCCAAACAGAAAACCCTAAAGTTCGCCCCTTGTGAGCCGTTACAGGCGTGACAAAGGGAGCCGCATTCCGGTGCGGACACCACCTGGAGGGAGGCCGGGAGGAGAACATCTCGCCGGTGCCGATCGCGGCGCTGCACGCCGAATATGGGCGCTGCACGTGGGAAGCGGGCCGGAGAGATTACCATACACAGACAACTTAGCCGCCGACTGCACGTTTGGGGAAACGCCTTCTGGGATTAAACGCAGTCGGCGGCGTTTATTTCGCCGCACTCCTCTTCCTGCTTTTTCTGCTCGTCTTCGTCGAATCT